>JAEIOG010000124.1 GCA_016342495.1 Phycisphaerae bacterium | reverse complement strand
ATTGATTTACCTTTTAGTTTCATAGCTGATACACTTTTGATTCCAGTAGATATTTATAGAAAAAAATAAATAAAAAGCATCTTTCTTGATTTTTATAATTGTTTCAAAAATGGGAATAAAAATAGCTTTGAAAAATCACTTACCTATTTAACTGATATGGTAAATGATAAATATAGCCCCAACATTCATGTAAAAAAATAAGCAGTAATTACTTAAATGACAAATATCTAATGGTTAAAGGCCACAAGGGCGAATTCAGTGGGTATATCTATTGGCTATCTGGGAATATTTAGGCGTTTCAAAAAAGACTATAAGTATATTTAGCAAAGATATTGGATTGGACCAATACACTAATGTTAGCTTACACTATTACTACAAAGGCAAAAGCATTATTTTAGTTATTTTGGCTAATTTTGCAATGAATAAACAAGATACTTTGCGACGACTCATAACCCCAACTCTGGCAGTCTCCGAATACCAAATAAATAGTTTCTTGCATCAAAAGTTGTGCTCGATTTGTGCACTATGCTAAATTGCAATCCCTCAAGAAAAATTTTAGTTCTTTACAAATAGCAACTTACATCATTTTCAGGGCAATGGAGGCGGGGGGAATCGAACCCTTCAGGCCGCCAGTGACACTTCTTTACAGAAGTGCGACAAAAACACTACAGAAAATGACATAAGTCATTCATTTTCAGACTTTTGCGATTCAGACCAAAACCCTGATTCTGAACAAAAGTTTACAGTTGCAGAACACTCTTCGGACACTATTTTGCATCAAAAGTGTGCCCTATGTGTGCCCAAAAATCTGCCGGATGATTTAAAAGAGCTTATAATAAAATGGCCCACCTTGCCCCACCATATTAAGTCTGCGATTCAGGCATTGGCCCATACCTGTGCTGCACAGGCCAAAGGATAATATAACAACAATGAAGGGATTTAGCAATAAGCAGTTCTCCGAATGGATAATAACATAACCATTTAATTAAAAGTGTAAGTGATTTTATCACAGAAAGAATATGAGTATAAGCAAAGAGAAAATTAACCAGGCAAAGAATGTCCTTTAGCTGGGCAGCGGTTTTTTACAATTTTTGCACTTAAAAATCATTCAATCATAATCTTGGCTGCTGCATAATTAAAAAGCCAGCAACATAATGCTATATGGAACTGAGAATATCAATGGTCAGATCATCATAACTGCCATCAAAATATTTATCGAGAGCTTCAATAAACAATTCGTTTTCATCACAGGAAAATATGAACAATGTCATTGAGGAATGAAATTTCATATTATCCGGATAACTGAATATCTGTTCAATACTGCGGTCTTCGATACTATTAACAAGTTTGGTACACTGGCGAAGTCTTGGACCAAGGATTGGATGCTGTAAATAAGCTTTGGCCTCCTGTTTAGAGGAAATCGCAAATCTTTGGGCAACCTCGCTGCGGCCCAGACCTATTATCTGAGGGAAAATATACCACATCCAGTGTCCCTGTTTTTGTCCTGACTCAAGCTCTCTGGCAATACTTTCATAGTCATGCCCCTGAGCATCTACAAAACGCTGTAAATTATAAATATCTTCCATAAACTTTCTCGATCACATTCTAGCAGAATCCTTGCGTTTGGACTGAACTGGAACATCCCCACCCAAAACTTGCAGTTTACGCGAGAATGTAGAAATCGCCAGATTATTCCCCCGGCAGTAATCCGACAACCTCTGACCTCCAGTGCGATACCTATCAATATGCCCCAACCAAAATCCTTTACCCCGAAATACCCGCTTTTTGCCAGTAAGACTCATATCAGCTCCTGTTCTGATGCTATTACTATAAACTCCAAATAACCAGAACAAATATTAACACAACAACAAAAATTTACAACGGGTGGTTTACCGAACGGACACTGTCAATCAACACGGTCAAGATTTGCCAATCAATGGCTAATCTCATCCCATTTGTACCGGATTGCACCATTACGCCCCCGTCCCAAAACAACAGGTTTGATACCTTCCTCTCGAAGCCAGCGGCGAACAGTGGAGCGATCCGCATCAAGCTGGGCAGCCAATGTCTTTAGGCTGACGGTAAGTCTATTTTGTTCTGAAGCACTATCCATTATTCAATATGATAATAAACGGATTACCCATATGAATAACGGATCAGAAAGATTTGAATGACAATACAATTAGCGGGGAGAATCGAACCATCATACTTTTTCAATCACTTTAGTAGTAATCAATGCTTCTAAATGGCTTTCAAGTTTTTGGGGGATACTCCCCCCTCGAATCAAAATTCCAAGCTCCATATTCTTTTCCATTGCAGCTTTTGTAAGGTTGGCACTAGTTACAAATGCGATCGAAGCATCTGCTACAGCACATTTTGCATGCACAGCACCATTTAGTTGTCCAGCAGATTTTGACAATATATTCCATGCATAAATATTAGCTGAAGGTATTGTTTTCTTAAACTCATAAATAGAATCAATTTCTATCTTGCCGCCATGTTTTTTGGTTGACTCAAGTAATATATCAATTTTAACATTTCTACCAACCGCATTATGTAAAGCCATTTTTACTGAATCAATATTGTAAGCAACAAAGCTGACAATAAATAGCCTCCATTTTGCTGAGTTTATCACTTCAAGCAAAACCTGCTCCGTATGCCTGGATGCAACTAAACCTGTTAAAGGACCGGTCCAGACCATTTCCACAGCTTCGCGTTTTTCCATTATGATTGCTGCTCCAGATGCTCCACGTAAAGCAGCAGCAATTTCCAAAGGTAAAACTTCGGGGTTTTGTTGCCACTCTTGCCTCAAAACGTTTATCATCGACTCATCTGTAGCTGGACCAAAACTAGAGATAGCCTTTGGAAAATCATCAAAAGATTCTAAGCTTGCAATTTTTTCAGCAATTGTACTGACTCGGTCAGGATGAAGTTCTATAGCAATGTCAGCAATAACTTTCCATATATTGATATTCATAATTATTCTATTCTATCGTTTGACTTAGGGGCTTTATTATTACAAACATCATTTTGAATAATATTTCTAAAAAATGCGGCATCTATACATTCAAAAGTCTCGACAAGAAGAGCTCTATCAAGATAGCGATTTCCTCTCTCACAAGAAGTTTCGGCAACAAAAGCACAAGCATGACACGCTGCAGCATGGAGTGATCTGTCTTCACTAGGGTTATGCTCAGAACATAATGGATCGGAAGAACACACAAGAGCTCTGCTCAGTGCTTGTTCAATTAAACGTCCAAGATTTTCAGGTTTTCCAAGTTCAACCAATCCTCCCAGAGTACCATCAGAATCTGCAGCTGCGGTATAGATAAGCACACCCGACATTGGTGTATCTCCTGATTCAGCGTAGATTCTCTCTCGTATGCTTGCTGCATTGTAGCCACATTCCAAAGCTAACTCTCTAATAAGTAAGTGAGCAAATGTGTGAAGCATTGTATACCTAATTCCAGGATAACCATTCGTAGGTTCTAAACCTCTTGCATTTCTCCAACCATGGTGGCCTTGTAAAATGTTCTTATCTCTATTTTTAACGGCATTTAATACTTCCCATTTAGCAATAGTTTTTTCGTTGAATTTGATAAAGATTCCCTCTCCATGGACCTCGCTGGCAGGAATCCAGGTTGGATTACTTTTACAAAGTCCAGCCATTGGAGGACGATCATCCTCATCTGCAGTCTCTTCAGGTGCTTCTACTCGAGTATACCCGATCAACGCATTTACTTCTCTGAGTCGTTCCAATAATAAAATTGAATCAATAATTCCTGAAAAAACTGCTGGACTATCACACTTACGACTTAAAAAATGAGGCCAATCTTTTGGAGGATTAGGAGATGTCAAAACATCCCATTCAGGTTTTTTTATATCTCCTTCAGATACAGTCACATTAGTATTCCCTGTTTTTCTTTCTTGGATAGACTGCCAGATTACATCATGTTGATATTTGTTTATACCAGGAAGACTGTTTGTCTTGACCAATGTTTTAACTATCATTTTTACTTCTTCAGCAGATTCAGCATCAACAAAATAATCCCAACCATCAAACACCAATTGCGATAAAAGATTCTTTTCCATTGGTATTGCAAGAGCTGAAAGCGTAATAGGAAACCAACTATTTGTAGCTCCTAGAAGTACAGCTTTTGGAGGTGCATCACAATCTAAATCATATTTGTCAAGATGTGGATGGCGACCTCTGCAGGCTGGTAAATTTTCCTTAGCCTTTCCACCAAACGCATGCACTAACGAACGAGAAACTCCACATTGGTCACATTTTACTTTAAGATTTTCGGTTTGTAGTGATGCTCCTGTTTCAATAAATCGAAGAGTTCCTCGACATGATGATAGTCCTCCATGGACAAACCAATGCCATGGAAAATCATCCAAGTGTCCATTTCGGCACGCAAGTAAAAAACGGGCAGGAACGGCATCTGCATTTTTACCTTTTTCACAATTACTATGTACAAAACGTGTCATTTCAGGCCTATAAGGATTAGGTTTAATTTCAAAAAGACCTGAGTCATATTCTGCCAAAAGCTGGCATTTAACACATCTTAACCAACGAGGAAATGGCCTCACAGGTACTCCAATTTTACCTTCTGCAGAAAAGGGGCTAGCCCCTTCGTCTTTCATGAATGGTGGTATTCTTAAATGAGTTACTTGAGAGCCAAGTACTCGACGCACAGCAGCAAGTAGCCGTGCTTCTTCCACAGGAGGACATCTGTCCGTGTCCCATTTATCCAACCCCATCGTAATCACAGATAAATTAGGTAAGTCAATCAATGCACCAGGCCCATATGTCCATAATAGCTGACTTGGCCTGACTTGTCCTACAGAATGCGTACTCATGCTTCACCTCTTTTCTCATTTTTTATTTTTTTCACTTTCCATTCAGGAGGTTCTGGCAAAGTGGATGTATCCATAATAAGTTGCACTCCAGGTTCTACTTCACGCATTGACATTGGCACCGTAAACGCATCCCAGGCTATTACTCCAGGCTTCTTAAGCAAACCAGCAATATCACCTTGGCGGTTTTCTGTTTCATATCCCAAACGTCGTCCACCAGCCTTAGCTTCCTTCACCCAGCGATCAGCTCTATCTGAAATCATACTGTTAACATTATCTTTAGAGCTCTTATTGGTAGCTTTCCAAGCTCTAATGGAAATACTTTCTTTAGTAGCCAACAATTCTAAGGATGCGACATTATCTAGTGCCATAGCACCGAGATTTGGGTTCAGCAAAGTATTACCTAATCGCATCATGCTGACCATAGTACCTGTCAGCCCTCGATCAAGAGCTCTAGGAGCAAATGGGGTGACTGATTGTGCTTCGACATGCTTATAGAATGTTGCGTGGTAATGCTCGAATGTTTCATAATGTGATAAATCACGCGGTCTGGACCATGTCAATACAGTACAAACTAAACCTGGGAATGATCGACCGACGCGACTTGTAGCCTGGATATATTCTGCAGTGTTTTTGGGTTGACCATTAACTGCCATTATACCAAGACGGTTCACATCTACTCCAACAGACAACATGTTAGTAGCAAGAATAATATCAACAGCTCTGGTATCACCTTTTTCCCACTTAGAAACATATTTCCCATTCTCTAAGGTTGCATTGAATTTAACTTCCAATTGATCTAGTTTTTTAGGTATTTCTTTACTTGATACTCGGGAAGTTAATTCATCTACGTTTCTTATTGCTCTTTGCGACAAGCCAGGCCTGCTTATTTCGCTCATCTGTACTTTATAGGCACGAGTTTGGACATCGTCTTCTGCGAGTCGCCTCATCCCCCCAAGTTCTCTTAGAGAATTAAAATAACCAACAGTAGTCATATATGGGTCTGCCGCCTGACCAAATCTTTCAAACAAGGCCTGTGATGCGGTTAAAATAGCCACATATACACGAATCAATACTGCCGGTCTGGCACTGCCTAACGAGCATATTCCCATATATTTTCGGCCTGGCTTATCTTTGATTGAGCGTTGAACAGAGAAGAAGTTATCTTCGACATCCAGCCCGTGAGGAGGGAATACTGCAGCCTTTCTCAAAAACACATCATTTACCTGTTTATCGGCTTTACGAACAGTAGCGGTAGATGCAATTACTTTTGGACGAATTGATTTGTCTCCAAATTTCCATGTAGACAATTCATCTACGGCAGTCTCATATAGACCAACCATTGTTCCAAGCGGTCCACTTATAAGGTGAAACTCATCTTGAATAATCAAATCTGGTGGCCTAATTGGTGCAATATCCTTAACCGACACTCTTGGTAGATCACCTTTAGCGTTATGGTTACCTTTACACTCGGCTTCGGGCCATAGCAGGCCATGACGTGGACATTCTTGATTGGCTCGCCCAAAAAGAGTCCTAATCTGACCTCGCCAGGCCATCATGGCAAACTTATCAACCGTAGCAATTAACATTGATGGTGGATGTCTGTATATTTCGTCATCAACTACTAATACAGGGATTCCAGTATCCTTAGACTTACTTCTGCTAAAGTCGCAACGCCCGAACTTGTCACCACAATAAATAATTGTTCGACCAGCATCTCTGTTTACCTCAATGTCACGGCCTTCAGCTATTTCTGCACCACACCATGGGCACGTAGTAAGCTGTGCTGGTGTATTGCTGCCATGACGTTTTTTATCTCTGAAACTCTGAATTGCAGTATGTGATTCTTCCGTTGTGCCGGGAGTAACTCTATTTCCAACCCAAAGCCCAATAGTAAATGGTATTGCTCCCCATTTTTCAGGATTTTTACGCCGCAAGGCTTCTAAAGCACAGATAAGAGCGGTTGCACGTTGGAATTGCTGTAGTGTCAACAGACGTAAAGTATATCTCATAATTACAGATAAACCACGACTGCTATCTAAGCCTCCCAAGTCACCTTGCAATCTTCGTATAGCCATAGTAAATGCCGCTACACCTAAATATGCCTCTGTCTTACCACCACCAGTAGGAAACCAAATAAGATCCGCATATGCACTTAGAGGTTCGGTTCTGTCTTTGTGCTCTGGATTAGCCAAAGCTGGAAGTGAAAGCAACATAAATGCCAACTGAAACGGTCTCCAAGACCTGTTCTTGCGTTCATTAATAACATCAAGTTCAGGGGCTTCACCACGTCTTATATTAAGTGCATAAATGCTATGAATACGTTGTAGAGCCATAGCTCTATTGGCAAATCGAAATGCTTCCAATGATTGTTCGTTGTTTTCGAGAGTCCCAATACCCTCTAATAATCTATTTAAAACTTCTGTACAACAATCCATTGCAGATATGGCTGCATTGTCAAAACCATGAACATCATTTCCTATACGGTCTTTTTGTTCCAAAATCCAAAGAGCATAGTCATCTGTTAATATTTTAAGACCGCTTATAAGATTTTCTTTGTCCAATTGAGCCAGATTTTCCATATCCAAAAGACCTTCAGCTATCATACGCTTCATTGCTGGGCGATCTTCATTGGCTAAGCCAGGTGTTTCGGTAACCGGAATCTCATATTCAGGTAGAATTGCAGTTCTTATTTCGACAGCATGTTCGGCATCGTTTTCTGCTGTTGTTGCATGAACAGATATACCATGACCGACTGCAAATTCGACCTGTTTTCTATAAATCATTTCCAATGCTTCACGTTCGGTATCCATACCTCCGGATTCCAAGACAGGCCTTCTCCTGAAGATTGATTGGTTATCTGAATCTCTAACTACTAGTTCCGGTTGAAATACCCATGCTCTGTCTTGATTCTGCTCTGGTAATATCTGATTGTTAATAAAAAACAAGGTAACAAGCCTATCCCCATTATTCAATTGAGAGCTGATAGATCCTTGTATCAAAACCTCCGGACAATGGCTATCAATTGCAAAAGGTTCTATTTTTCTTTTATCCATTAAAATAGTTGTTGAACCACCCGATGGAATTCTTTTCCAGCAACGAAAAGCTTGATTAGTCTTCTCATTAATTCGCTGACTTTCAGTACGAATATATCTCCCCCAGTTTGCAATGAGCTCGACTTTTTCGACTGAAGAATCTACACAAAATGTAAAACCAAGAGATGAAGGGACAAGAGATTGGTTAGTTGAAGCATCAACCTCAAGTGTTTCCTGATCATCTTCGGCTCCGGCACCTGGTAGATTATCGTCATCAGTAATAACTTCATTTTTGGGAGCTAGTTTACCAACTAAATAGCGATCACGAACACCCATACCAATTATCTCTTCTTCGGGGCCGTCGGCAGGTCCAAGAATATCATCCACTATTGCAGCTTGCATTAAGTCTCGTATATAAGCCTGTTCTTTTGAGGATTCTCCAGATAATACAGGGAAAGCATCCCATGTCAGATTGCTTGCTGTCTTAAGAGCATTCTCAAAAAGCGACCAATCCAACCGAGCCATAGGCAATTCACTATCTGGAACTGGGATGCTTAACTCTTCTATACTAACTGACGTATCAACTGATACATACCCATCAAAATAAAAAGTAGTACTTTTTAGTGAAAATCGCTTTCTAAATATTCGAGCAAAGGCTACTATCTGACATTCGTGATTAGAAACTAAGACACCGTCGCCTTCATGAACTCCTTGCGTAAGGTTGGGTTCAATATCCAATGTATAAGAAAACCCTGAAAGTACTGTTTCATTACCGAGCTTAATTAACCACGCATTTATATTTTTATCAATTCCATCCATAAAAATCTCTCTTGGTATTAGATGTTGTCACTAATAGAAACTAGCGTTTCAAGGTAACGCATATTATTTTTTCGAGTATGTTTTTCGTATCCTAACACATCGCAAACATGTTCGATCTTCTGGCAAAAAATATCTGCATTAAGACGAATCATCCACAGCTCTCCTTTTGTAGGCTCATCTCTATTGGTACTTTGCCACTGTTGTTCATCGTTTAAAGGATGCTCAGGTCTGAACGGATAAATATTAAAGATTTTATGATCTATTTTAGTAATCCACGATGCACCAACTTCGGTCACCGCCCCCCAGGATCTCTTGGTGTTTTCACTGGTAATGAATAAAACAAATATCTTCTGGGTTGAATAGCTTTCAACAAAGAAATCCCTAAGATAACCATAAACTCCTACACCTTCAGGAACACGGCAAATTTCGTCATCACAATTTGTATATAATATATCTTCTGTAGGAACATTATTATGCAAGAGCATCTGGTAAACAATATCAGAAAAAGGTTTATCTGGGTATGTTTGGCTAATTAAGATTTTCTTCTTCTGGGAATCAACAACCGACTTTAACCCCAAATCCGGGCTGTTATAACTAATTGACTGTTCAACTACAGCCTGAATTTCTTTCGATGAAACATTAGCCCCTAAACCAACAATACTGCGGGCGGCACTTTCACTTGCTTTTTTACGGAAGCTATCCATGGCAAGACGCAATCTTTCTTCATCTTGACGCAGAGAATCTATTTTTTGTAGTTTTTTATTTGCTTTTCCAAGATCGGTAAATAGTTCTCGTTTTTTTAGAATCTCAGTAAGTAATTCTTTGCGAACATAGTCCATGACAGCTTGGTATCGAGGATCATCAGACTTATAACCCTGACGATTACTTAAAGCCATATCAGACAGTTCGGATAATTCAAATATATCAACATGCAATTGTCCAACTACATAAACTTCACTAAGTTTGTTTTGCCCAACAACAGGAAGGATATTAAATTCTCCCATTTTCCCATTTGCAAAAAGAGAAATAAAGTTGTCTGGAAAGTCTGTCATTTCAGCCTTGCGACCTTTAGTTGACTTATAAGTTCCGATCCACCCCTCAATTGTCAACGAATATTCGTAAGTCGCCCCTTGATTGTTATTCATCACCAAAGGAATCACAACGGCCTTCTTGGGCAAAACCAGTTCTGAATGTTTCGCCGGGAACACCTTTGGTACCAACTTACATAAATGAGAATAATCCTTTCCCAGAGTAATCAAAGTACTCAAGTCATTCATTACATTAACATCAAAACCATCAATCACTTCAGATTGGTTTCCACGGATGATATGGATACGAAAATCAGAATTCACTAAAGGAAACAATTTAAGAAGGTTTCGCTTGACCGCAGACAATGTCTTATGTAATCGATACTGTGGAGACCGCATAACAATAGCTGAGCCATGCTCATTAATATATTCAAAACATATGTCCTTATCTGCAATAGGTAAAAGCATATTACCTTTTTCAGGGCGACGAGAAAGAATAAAGCCAGACTTTTCCCCTTTTGCAACCGTCAACACATCTACATTCGCTGATACCGATAACGCAGCTAGTTTTCCTACCCCCTTACGCCCCATTTTTCGACGACTACCAGACTTTGTAAGTGAATCAACTTCAGATATTCGGGAAACCCTGGCTACATTGAGGTAATTATCAATATCTCCAGCTTCATAAGACATGCCATGCCCATCATCTTCAATACGAATATCATCTTTATTAGCAATAATATAAACATTTTTTGCGTCTGCATCATAAGCATTAGCAATCAGTTCAGCCAAAACATAATAGATATTGGTATAAAGATTAGGCCCCAGAAGCTCTAAAATACGAGGATCAATATTAAGCTTATATTCTTTTCCTGCACTATCGCTCATATTTATTTACTCTCCTCTGAAGAATCATCTATAAAGTCAAACATTTCATTACTGTTTGTTTTTGCTGATTTAGTCTTCCTCGCCTTTTTGTCATGCAAACCTTGAGCTACTTCTTCGGCGTAGCGTTCGTGATTCAATTTCAAAAGTCGTTGAAGGACTTCTCTGCGAGCTTCTTCAGAAATAGTGAATCGTAAGCCCTGTTTTGTGTCATGGAAACCATGTCCAAGGCCAATGTCATCCCAACCATAAACTACAGCAACAGCATTATCCATTTCGACATGCAAATTTCGGATTTTCAAAATATCTCCAGACAGATCTTCAGGACTGTTGAATCTATTGAATATTTTGGTAAGTCCTTCTTTTCTTTCGTCCATTATTATTGTTCGTTGATTATGATATATCCGGCCTATCTTTGCCAATCCATCATAGTTTGTTGGTAAAGGGAAAGTTTCTACACAAGCAGTCGGAGAATAGCTTAGCGTAGTTTTTCCCATTGTTGGCGAATAGTGCACTGCCCATATCTCATGGAATGATGATTGAAAAATTGAAAATGTATCAAAGTCTCCAGAAAAAATCACAGTTTTTTCATTATATATTTGACCATTAGGAACAAAAACTAATGCGTGAATAGGGCTAACCCTTGCTTTTAGTAATACTGTTCCTTTAGAAGCAATTGCTTTGTATGCTGCCGTTTGAAGCTCAGCAAAACGCCACCATCGCTCTTTATATGCCTTTCTTTTTTTCCTATCTCTCTCAGGTTTGACTCTATGTTCAACAATTGATAAACAGTCTGGGTAATCAGAGGCAACTGGGCCGACATATTTTGGAGGAGCCGTATCTCGGTCAAGTGGCCAGTCAGCAAAATATATCACATAATTATCTGAAGACTGTTTAGGAGAACTGTTTAAATCCTGCCCGCCTATATAAGGCAATAAGACATCTTTATTTTTAGAATTTCTATTTATCAGGTTGAGAGCTTCATCTCTACTAAGAATAAAACCTGTTCCAAGTACCAGAGAACCTATGAAAGCTTTTTCTTTCGATCTTTCCAAGGTATAAGGATTACCTACTATTTCGCCTGTTTCGCTTAATAATGTATTTATCCCTTGGACTTGTTTGTCTGAAAGTAAATACGCACCACTCCATTTGTTTTTATGTATCCAAATCAAAGATATTACTACACTTGCAGTACCTGGCCAATATATATTGGGGATGGATTGATAAATATGCCCGCCCCAATTACAGATAGAATCTAAACCAACTAATCTTGTATCACCTTGAGCTATGGTATCTGTTGCAATCAGCCCGAAATTGCAATGGTCTTTAATCAAAATATACGTTCTTAAAAAGAAATAAGCACACAAATCCGCTAAACCAGTTTTACCTTTTGCTAAATTCTTAACAAGATAATCACGATATGTGTGCCCTAAGATACCTGTGATTTTCTTATTTCCTAGAAAAGGAGGATTTCCAATAACTCCATCAAAACCTCCACGCTCAAATACTTCTGGAAATTCCAAAGGCCAATGAAGTGGCATTCTCATAGGTTTGCCAGTGGTTAATTCGACAGATAAGGTCTGTTGAGCTTGTTTCAGGAAAGCTTTGTCAATATCTTCATTTTCGTTAAGAAATTCCTGTGCCAAGCCTGCCAAGGTATTCAGGGCTGTATCAATATTCCCTGCATTTCCACTGGAACACAAAACTTCGCCGATCATGGCGTCTGCGACAAGCTCAATACCTTCGAGTTTTTTTCTTGCCTGATCATCTAGCTTGGCCATTGTTTCGACATCATGAATATCACGAATTGGTATCTGCCGCAGTTTCTTGCGGATTTCCATAGCTTCAGTGACAGCTTGTTCGATATTATTGCCAAACAATCTCGGCTGAATTATTGGATCATCCGGATTCATCGTCAATTTCGTCAATTGATCCAGCCGGTGAATACCCAGCAAACTGTCACCACAACGCAGATTGTGATCCAGAAAACCGAACGGCCTTCCTTTCGCCAATGTCACCAGCCAGATGGAAAGCTTGGCCAATTCGACTGCCAATGGATTGATATCCACACCATATAAACAGCGTACCGCCACCAAACGCCTGGCGATAATGAGCCTGTCATCAAGCGATTTTGGCATTGGTTCTGCACCACCAAGATCGTCCAAGACCTCTCCATCGACGGTTATGAATTTACCTTGTTTCTCTTCATTACCCCATGCTTCGACAACTCTCTCCGAGAGCCATCGGCAGGCCTGCACCAGAAACGCTCCAGACCCCATAGCGGGGTCGCAGACCTTCAAATTCAGAAGTTCGGCAGAAGATTTGAGCTTCCAATCTTGTCGCGGTGTACCCTCGGCTGGGCCTATATAGCCCACAGGTTCCAAAGTCGTGGAAACGATGCTTTCGGTCAGGGATTTGGGTGTATAATGTGTCCCCGTCTCCCTGCGATCCGCTCCGAGCGTAACGCCAAAAGAATTAGCCTTGTAAACAATAAAATCTCCCCAGGCATCGGCCCTCAGTAGATTGGCATAGGGCCGAATTCGCTTAGCAAGCTCCATATCGCCACCACATGCCGTAACCAATTTGCCGAAAGTATCCTTGTCCACTTCTTTTTCAAGGGCATTATTTAGAGCAGATAAGCTTCTTTGTGTTTTTTCTGCTATAAGCTTTACAATAGTATCTATTCCATCTAATCTGGCCGATTCCAATTCAGCCAATGCGATATTGGGATCCTTGGCTTTTTGAGAACCAAGAAGGCCAAGGGTATCTTTATCCATTCTTTTAACTGTATATTCCAAAAGACCCTCATACACATGACCTATCTGTTCTACATCTAAGGCTTTATATGATAGAAACAATGCTCCACCATGCTGTTCCAGAATTTGTAAGGCTTCAAGAAGCAACAGTACAGTCCGATTGTCTATAGGTAAAGGTTGGGCAGGAGTGTCATGCCAGTTTGTCCCCTTAGCTCTGCCTTCGAGAAAAGCGAAACGATCCGGATCAAACAACGAACCACCCAGTGCAGGCATACGAAGTGTTTCATGCTCAATTCCACCGTAAACGGCACGGAATACCGCAAGCAACCTTGCCCAGGCATCATGTCTTCTTTCCAGCACCTCATGACCATGCTGACCTGCTTCTTCAGTCAGTTGACCACGCAAGGTAGATATGGCATAATATTGGTCGTATATCAAATCACCTGACATAAGAAGACCACGCTCTTCAGCACATAAAACAAAAACCAGCCGCATCATCACCGTCAATCCTGCTTCATACAATTCCGCTGGTTTGACATCATGCAAAAGTCCTCTGTTTCTATCCTGATCAGCCTTATCCAGACACTGAACAAGCACTTCAACCGCTCGCTTGACCTGCTGGCCGAGGGTATCTGTCACTTCTTCATGATGTAGAAGCGACTCCACAAGCATAGAAGGCAATGTACCTTTCTGGGGACCAAACCAGCGACGAACTCCAAGCAGGGATTGGAACGCCTTCAGAGTAGTTGGCTCCTGAAACCAGAGACGGGCATACCAAGATATATGAGAAGATGTACTGCCTACTGGAGCATTAACCAGCATCCATCGCTCGCCATTAGTAATAAGTCCGAGCCTGACACCTGCATTACGACAAAGCATCGTCATCCGCTCAAAAATAGGCACAGGCCAGCCACCCTCTGTGCCAGAATGGGTGAGACAATTCCTTGTCATTAATTAGACTTGAGGGCGAGGATATATTTATTATGAT
>JAEIOG010000123.1 GCA_016342495.1 Phycisphaerae bacterium | reverse complement strand
CAAAAAAAAGCTATTTTTGCTACCGCAAATCAGCTTAACACACCTATTCCCTAGACTATGGGATGGTTGTGTATTTATTTAATTTAATTTGTTCTTGATATTAGTCGCATATAGCACTATATTAATAACAGATGAGATCAGAAATTTTCATTATGTAAGTTCTACCTCAGCAATGCTTCGTTGATTTACACTTTGATTAATCTATAGTTTTGTTTAATTTGTATTTTTTCGAGATCATTTTTGTTTCAGGATGGGGCATAGCTTAGGCTAAAAACTCAATGTTATTTGACATTTTCAGGTATTGGCAACGCTATTTCTTAAGTATAAGTTAGCTTATTCAGAAAGAAACAATATGAAAAAAATCAAATCATTGCCTAAGGTTCTAATAATTGAAGCCAGCAAAGCTTCAGCTGACACTGTCAGCGTTTCTCTTGGCGGTCAAGGCTACCAGCAATGCTATGCAAGTTCTTTCGCCGAAGCTATCAGTAAAATTCAAGATCAGGATTATGCCCTTTTACTGGTAAATTTTGATATTATTCGGGATAATATCAAACAAGCGGTTACTCAATTAAAAGCAAATGCATCGCCCTGCCCTGTCATTGCAATTTGTGAACATACCGATTCAATAATTTATGACCAGCTCACCCAGGCTGGAGTTGATGGATATATCATAAAAAATGACAGCTTTAATCAAATGCTGCCTGAATTGGCCCAGACTGTTATTGGTAATTTTCACAGAGTCAAAGTCCAGACTCAAATCAATATGGATCATCAGGAAATTGAACTAAATCTGCAACAAATTTTTAATGCTGCCCCTCCTTTAAGTGTCATCGATAAAAATCATCAAATCATTTTTGCCAATCCGAATTTTTGCAAACATTTCAATGTCGATCCTGAAAAACTCCGTACAATGAAATGTTGGCAAGTACATAAAACAAATAAATGCCATACCAATCAATGCCCTTTGCAAAAATCCTTGCGTGGTATTCATACCAATAAATATGAAACTACAATGCAATGTGGCAATAATATTTCCAAACATGTCATACTCAATATCAGCCCGTATCGCAATGCCAACAATGAAATTATTGGCATTGCCACCAGTATCACAGATATTCATGAACGGAAAGTTGTTGAGAAAAAACTTCTGAGATATCAGGAACAGCTAAAAA
The DNA here is from genome assembly GCA_016342495.1 of Phycisphaerae bacterium. Taxonomy (GTDB): domain Bacteria; phylum Planctomycetota; class Phycisphaerae; order Sedimentisphaerales; family SM23-30; genus JAEIOG01. The sequence continues at coordinate 13,280 of JAEIOG010000123.1, read as the reverse complement.
TGATGGCCAGCGACTTAGCTGCTGCCGAAGAAATGCAAAGGAAAAAAATTGCCGAAGATCTCCATGACAGCATCGGCCAGAATCTAGCGCTTGCACAAATCAAACTTGATATGCTTAATGCTAACTTAAAAGACAAAGACTCCGATGGTCAAATAAAAGAAATCAGAGATATTATTCAGCAGACTATCAAAGACACCCACACACTGATTTTTGAGATAAGTCCACCAATTCTTTATAAAATCGGCCTTGGCGCAGCTTTGCAATGGCTCTGCGAGAACATAGAACAAAATCATGGCTTAAGTTGCCATTGCCAAACAGATAACAATTGCCCAGAAATTAGTGATAAAATTAGAACTATCCTGTTTAGAGCTGCACGCGAACTCATGATTAATTGTGTCAAACATGCAAAAGCCAAAGATATATGGGTTAATCTTAAATCTGATCATAAGCATCTGATTTTGACTGTTCAGGATAATGGAGCAGGATTTAAATCTTCTCAGGAACCCCAAAAGGAAACTGGTGGATTTGGCCTGTTTAATATAAGCGAAAGAATAAGCTCTGTTGGCGGGGCTTTGACTATCGGAACTTCTAAAAATCAGAAAACTGAGATTAAACTCATCTTGCCGATTAGCGTTCTTAAGTAGGTCTCTTTTAAACCTGTATGATGCCAGGAGATAAGATATGGCGATTAAGATTATTTTAGCCGATGACCATACGGTTATACGGGCGGGCATCCGCAGCTTGTTGGATAAATGCCCGAATATTGTTGTTATCGCTGAAGCCAGCGATGGTCGCGAAACTGTTGAAAAAGCTGCTCAGCTTAAACCTGATATTATTATTATGGACATCGCCATGCCTAATCTCAATGGTGTGGAAGCTACTCGTAAAATTAAAGCTGATAATTCACGCGTTAAAATATTAGCATTGTCTATGCATGCTGATAAAAGATATATCATCGAAACTTTAAAGGCCGGTGCATCTGGCTATATCCTTAAGAACTGTGCAGTCAAAGAACTCACCGACGCAATCAATACCATCAATAACAACCAGACATACCTTAGCCCATCTATTGCTGAGGTTGTCTTAGATGAACTATTGAATGATAACACAGACGTCAAAAACAATTCTGTTTTAACCGCAAGAGAAAAGGAAGTTCTCCAGCTCATCTCCGAAGGTAAAAGTACCAAAAAAATAGCTATGGAATTACATATAAGTGTCAGCACCATCGAAACGCATCGACGCCAGGCAATGGAAAAACTAAATATTCACAGTATCGCCGAATTGACAAAATATGCTATACGCGAAGGCCTTACAACCCTGGAAGGCTAAATTAAGCAGAAAAAATCTAATAATACATGACTTTAATCACTTATACTATAGATTACTTATTGCTAGGCTGTAGATGCATTTATTATGAAAATATATGTTCTAAATCTGCTTAAAGACTGTCTGTTATTACACTTATATCCAGCAACTTAACTGTTTCAAAAAATAGCCAAAGCAGTAAATAGCAAATTCCGCTACCCCCTTATAGCGGATATGTTATGAATAATTAATGATTTAACTGATTGCACTAATTGCAATTAAACATTACATTAAAATCGCCAGCAGTTTCGCTAAAACATATCGGGCTTTCTCCCAAAGTGAATCCGCTGGCAATAGTGAATATGTCTTGTGGGGGTTCGCGTAGACGACCAAAAAGGTTGGCTATATTGCTATTAAAGGAATATAGAAATGGAAAATACAGAACAAATATCTAACAAACATATCAATCTGGTTGAAAAAAATATTATGGATTTCGAGCTTAAAGCTCGAGCAATCGCTCTGCTGGAATCTCCCCCCCAATATATTGACAACCCGGCTTTCTATGACGAAAAACAAATTATTGAATTCATGTCTCATGATATCGAAGTAAACTCTGAGATGTCTCTGGACAGCGACCAATCCAATATCCTTTTTCTACAAATGAATTATACCAAAAAAAGAATTTGCGATATTGCTAATCATACCAAAGGGCTTAGTCAACTGCCCAAGGTATTTCAGTTGCTTAGACAACAAGAACAGCTTTGCGCTAAAATCGTACAAGGTAATATGGGTTTAGTAATGGCGATGGCTAAATACGCAAATTACCATAATGTTGAATTTTCTGACCTTCTCAGCGAAGGTAGCATGGCGCTATTGCGAGCGGCTGAGAAATTTGACTGTGGCATGGGCTATAAATTCAGCACATATGCCTGCCGTGCGATTTTGAAATCATTTTCTCGCACAGCAAAAAAACAATACCGATATCGCAATCTTTTTGCGGTCCAACTGGAATCAGGAATGGAAAAAGATGATTATATAGATACCCAAAGAATCGACACAGATAATCAGCGGGTAAATGAAGTAAGCGACATATTTAATAATAATCTAGCAGATCTCACTGGAACAGAACAGGAAGTAGTTAATTTGAGGTTTTCGCTCAAAGACCAAAACAATAAACCTATGACATTAAAACAGGTAGGTCAGCAATTGGGTCTTTCTAAAGAGCGTATACGCCAGATCCAAAATAAAGCTCTGGGTAAAATGAAAGTTGTAGCCGAACAGCAATTTTCTGAGATGTATTAACTTTGCATGAATAGTCATGCAAATTGCAATGACATCAGGAATATGTATCTCCGATTCCCGTAATTACCAATTACGCGCAATAATTGCGCATAAAAAAACCGCTGCTTAAAAGTCTCCTTCATGCAGCGGCCTTAGCCTGTATTCGCCCTATTATGTCCTTGTTTAACTTCGGCTACCAGCTTATGACAAATATTGGCCGGGCATCGCATTTAGATGTCTCAGTCCACACCCCAGTAACACTTTTGCCAAACAGTCCACCCACCTGACCAGGCTAACAATCAGGTAAGGAAACGAACATTTCTAAGAACTTTATTTACTTTTTTATTAACTTCTAATTTAACTATACAACATATTTTTCAAGATGCAAATTTACATGGCAATTTTTATTAAAAAAAATTAAAAAACAAATCAACATCGAAACGTCACCATATCAAAACAAACTAATAATATTGATTATTTCATCATCCATTATTCATCCACTCGATAACGATTGAATTCTATTATTGCCAGTTCTTTTTTCTGGCGTATTTCATTATCTTTCTTAATCATTTGATCAAAAACACCTTCTGGTGGATTCTGTATCTGCCCGTCAGCGGTCAGAACATTTCTCCTTTGATTATGTACAGCTCTTTTGTCAAAAGCCAGAATCAGCTCTTTTGGTGCCCTGGAATCTAAATCTGCTCCGCGATAGCCAAAAGAACTATCGCCCACCGCATAAGGACTAACCGGACAAACCAGTTCCCAGGGAGTTATCAATTCAAGATCAACTAAATGTTGTAAACTTTCAGGATTTTTGCCTTGATTATCATCTTGATATTGTTTAATCGCTATATAAATTAATCTTAATGCTTCATCACAATGAGCCATATTACCATCCCAGCAATTTTCCAGCCATACCTATGGCAAACCCTTGGTGCTATTCTTTAATATTCTGGCCAACAGCTGCCTGAACAAATTTCTCTATTTCACCAGCTAAATCCCTGATGTCTTCAATGTCAAAATCTTCGTAATGGCCACCCACAAATTCGCCATTTTGGTCTTTATTGAAAAGCCTGACCCGAATGCCAACATTAGTATTGGGCCCAAAACTACCATTGCGTTCAGTCAGCTCGACGCGATGTTCTTCGCTGATAAAAACCAGCGATCTACCAGTAAAGATAGCTGTCGGGAAAAAGTCTCTCAATATTTTAAGTTTACTATTCATTAATTGAAATCCTATTTAAGTTTACCAATCAAATCGCTAAGTTTCGTTTCATGGTGCCTGATTAGATATTCTTTCAGGCCAACTTCAATTTCATTTAAACACCCCGGATTAATCAGCACATTAGTGCCGACAGAAATTCCGGTCGCTCCAGCTAATATAAACTCAATCGCATCGGTTGCATTTGTTATTCCGCCCATTCCCAAAATTGGAATACCGGCATCTTTAGCAACTTCATTATAAACACGATTAACCATATGCAATGCCATCGGTTTTACCGCAGGTCCGCTTACTCCACCTGTACGATTAGCTAAAATTGGTTTACGTTTTTCGGCATCGATAGCCAGCCCCATAAAGGTATTAATCAAGCTGAGGGCATTGGCCCCGGCATCAATGGCTGCTCTTGCCGGCACGGTAATGTCAGTTACATTAGGGGTAAGCTTAACAATCAAAAATGTATCAGGGCAAGCTTGACGAACCGAGCCCACCAGTTCCTGAATCAATTTCGGGTCTGTACCAAAGCTGATGCCACCTTCTTTAACATTGGGACAGCTGACATTTAATTCCAGACCCGCAACACAATCCTGGGCACTGACCTCTTTAGCAACTTTCACATATTCAGGCACTTCCTTACCCGCAACATTAACAATCACCGGGACATTCATTTTTTCTAATAGTGGAATTTTCTCTTCGATGAATTTATCCAGGCCAACATTAGCCAGCCCGATGGCATTCATCATCCCTGATGCCACTTCATAAGTTCGCTGAGGCTTATTACCCATACGTGGCTCAAGTGTAATGCTTTTGGTAATATAGGCCCCAAGCCTGTCCATATCAACAAAGTCTCTAAGCTCAAAAGCGTAGCCGCAAGTACCCGAAGCTGTCATTATCGGATTGGCCAGCTTCAAAGGCCCAAACTGCACACCAAGATCAACATTCTTATCTGTCATATTATTTTCCGTATACATTCTCAATCATAAATTATCAGTTACCATTTAATTTCTCTACCATTAAATACCGGACCATGGGCACAGACCAGCTTATAGCTTCTTTCTCCGCCGGCCAATTCAATCGCACAAGATTGACATACCCCAATACCGCAGGCCATATAAGCTTCCATACAAACCTGGCATTCCATATCGACCGCCTGGGCAAACAAGGCCAATGCCTTGAGCATCGGTTCAGGCCCGCAAGCATACATCGTTGCGATATTCCAGTCAGGATGCCTTGCCAGAAAGCCTTCCAGTGCCTCAAGGATATTGCCCTTAAAGCCGCAACTGCCATCATCGCTGGCAATGATACTGCCGGTATCGCTGGCATTGAAATGCTTCATCGCTTTCGATGGAACTAAAGGATTATCTACGATAGCCTCAGCTACAATATCATTCTGCACCACTTCGATATTACGGGCAGCAGCAAATCCAACCCGGTCGACACCCTGCTGAGCCAATCGGTCTGCCAGAAAAAACATCGGTGGCAATCCAATGCCACCACCAAGCAATAAACATTTCGCATCAGGGTCTTTGGGCAATTTAAACCCTTGCCCTAATGGAGCCAGTACATCAATCATATCCCCTACCGACATATTCGCTAACGCTTCTGTGCCGGGGCCAATAATTCGATAAATAATTTCCAGACAGGTCGTATCGCCATCTAAAGTAACTCCGCTGATACTAAAAGGCCGCCGAAGAGTCGTCCCTTTGGTGATACCAGCAGGACCACAAGCCACCTGAACAAACTGCCCTGGCTGCGCCTTGGCAATCGTAACAGAAGCTATACCTTCAAACCTGATAATTAAACTGTTGTAACCTTGACCAAACGGGCAATGACTGACTATAACGCCTTGAAACTGCCCACGTCTTGCTATTCTCTCTTGATTCATAGTTTTATATAATATCCGCCATCATTTTATTTATAGTGAGTATTTAATTGCCTGAGACTAAAGTCGTTTTTCAATATTCCATCAACAAATATCTTTCATCGATAACCTGCACACCACTTGAACATCGCAAAAAGTCATTCAACCTTTCAATCATTTTAGTCTCCGGGCTGGCCTTTGCTTCTGCAAGCATTGATTCCATTATCGAAAGCCTGCGATTAAGCCTTATAACCATATAATCATTAAGCCCAAGACTTCCTGCTAAATCAACCAATGCATCATCAAGAAAACCAACTTTATCGATCAATTGATTATTTTTCGCTTCAATGCCATCATAAACATCACCGGCCGCCAGGTTCCATACCGCATCTTCAGTCAAACCGCGTCCCTGGCAAACGACCTGCACAAATCTCTTATGCACATCATCAAGATCCTGCTGAATCTTAGCTATTGCCTGAGCATCTGGTTTTTCAAAAGGATTACCATAAGCCTTAAAAGGCGAACGAGTTGACTTAATTATCATCGGTTCAACGCCGAGCTTTTCTTTCAGTGCTTGTTCGAATATCATATTAATATGAATTACCCCAATACTACCAACCACTGAATCAGTCTGGGCATAAATTTTATCAGCGGCTACAGAATACCAGTAAGCACCGCTGGCGCCGACCTGTTGTATCGAAACATATACTTTTTTCCCGGTATTATCTTTAAATTTAAGAATTTCATGCTTTATCATATCACTGGGGACAACTGCCCCACCGGGACTATTAACTTCCAGCACCACAGCCTTGATAGTGCGATCTTTAGCAGCGTTACTAAGCATTTCCTGAGCATGGCTGGCCATTTTCATATCAACTGTGCCGCTCAAATTAATCACAGCTATCTTGGTACTAACATTGCCTTCCCTGATAATATCCTGGCCAGTTGCCCCGGCCTGTATCGCAACAACACCAATTAGCATTAAATTCAGGAAAAATGAAAAGATTAATACTGCTACAAAAATAACCTTCAGAAAAGTTCGAAAACCTGATTTTTTTGGCACTTGCCCAACATAAGTTGGCACATAAACAGGCATAGGACCAGACGGATTGGGCTGTGCTGAACCATTTTTACTGCCAAAAGAAGCTGCAGCCTCTGTTGGTCGATTGGGATTTTCAGTATTTGCTGGCATTTCATGGTCAAAATTGTCATTATCCATAGTAATCTCCAATAAGGATTGTAACCTTTATAGTCATAGTCAAGACCATAAGCTAACGGGTTTTTTGTGCAAAAACAAGCTTTATTTCCCTAAACGCCCATGGATACCTCTGGTTTTAGTTTCTAACAATAAGCACATATACCAAAAAAGCATATCTATTGTTGCATTTGTCTTAATTTCACCCTAAAATCTTGAACATGACACAAGATAATAATCAAAAACCAAATAATTCCCTGCTGAATCGCTGGCAAAACGGGCAACTACGCGAAAGTAAATTCGCCACCAATTTCGCCCTGACAATTTTTCTACTGTTGGCAATAGCCTGCGCTTACCTGATCATTGGGAGAGCTAATTCCGCTACCCAGATAAACCGTGATGCCCAAAAGCTGGTAGACGAAGTAGCGGCCAATGGGCTGGATTATTATTTTGGCAACCAGAACCACCTCAGCTTTTACTTTATTATCAACGACAATACCACAGTTGGCTACTTGATTGATTCGATAACACCAATACTCAAGGATGATAAAATTTCTTATCAGGGTCAAAGCATCTATCGAATATTCAGCGATAACAGTTCATGGCAAACCCAATGGAATATAGCTAATGACCTTAGCACATTCAATGCCACTCAAATTGTCAAAGAAAATAAGAGCCTGTACCAAACCAAACAAACAATGAAAAATGGTAAAATTAAAATTGATGGCCAGACAACTCGAAAATATTTAGGCCCCGTTACTGTAACTATAGATCAATATCCAGGCCTTATCCCTTATTTTATGGAAGATTTCTTTATTTCTATCGCTGCGGGCAGAGAAAATGTTAAATTCACTTATTTGCACGGCAACCCTAAAATAAGATATTTCATCGAACCTGTAATCTTCACCGCCGGGCCGGGCGGCAATGTGCCAGCCGATATTCAGGACCAGTTCCCTGATAGTCATTCAGCTGAATTTGAGATGGCTGGTTTTACCATGGATATGCTTTTTAATGCCAACAATATTCTGCTCTGGCAAAAAACTAATAAAACAACAATCACATCTGTGAAATACGAACAAATCGCTCAGCAGTTTGGTCCAACATTTATTCAGGATCTGCAAACACTGGGTATTTCTCCCAATCCCTGAAAATTATAATTGCAAAGGTTTATTTTATGTCTCAAGTTAAAACAGATATTCTCATCGTAGGTGGCGGCCCGGCGGGTCTTGCCGCAGGACTCTATACCGCTCGTGACCGTAATGACACTATCATTCTTGACAAATATATGCCCGGTGGGCAAATTAATCTGACCGAAAAAGTTGAAAATTACCCCGGGGTCAAAGAAGTCGCAGGCTTCGAACTAGGCCAGATTCTTATGCAGCAGGCTCAAGGCTTCGGAGCCGATATCAAAATCGGGGCAGAAGCCCAGGGCATTAAAAAACTCGATGATGGCATGATCGAAGTCGACACTGGAGATAATACCTATGTCGCTAAAATTGTAATCCTTGCCCCGGGAAGTGCCTATCGACATTTGGGCGTACCTGGAGAAGAAAAATTCACCGGCACCGGAGTCAGCTATTGCGGGACCTGCGATGCACCATTTTTCAAAGATAAACATGTTATAGCTGTTGGCGGCGGTAATACCGCACTCGAAGATACCATGCACCTGGCTAAGTTTGCTTCCAAAGTCACCCTGTGCCATCGACGCAATGAATTCCGCGCGACAAAAATTATTGTCGAAGAATTGATCGAAGAAGCTAAAAAAGGCATTATCGATATCCGCTATGATACCGTAATAGAAACTATCAATGGCGAAAATGCAGTTCAATCGGCAACCCTGAAAAATGTCAAAACCAATGAAACTGAAGAACTGCCTTGCGATGGTGTTTTCGTCTTTGTTGGCATGGTGCCAAGCACGGGATTTTTGAAAGGTTCGATTGACCTTGACGACCATGGCTTTATTAAATGCGATCCAGCCTACCTGCGTACTAATATGCCCGGCGTTTTTGTCGCTGGTGATTGCCGTGTCGGGGCAGCTATGCAACTGGCAACAGCAATCGGCGATGGCGTAGCGACAGCGATCTTCATGAAAGAATATCTCCGCGACCCCAGCTGGTGGCAACGTGACAATTTCCAATCTCAGGGATATTAGTTCAAAGTTGAATAAAAAACACAACAACTCTACATAAACTCTTGTAAAACCTTAATTTACAAGAGTTTATATTTTACTGAGAATCTTAACTGCCAAGTTACCGTTAGAATAATGTTTGGTATTTGTTATAGATATTAACCCTAAAAACCACTACAATTATACAGATTTTTATACTTAAAATTATCTATTGGCAATACTAAGAATCCATACATGCAAGAACCACAAGAACATAATCAATTTAACCCGGCTGAATTTTTAGGCAAAGGCGGACCTGTTGACAACGGTTTGACTAACTACGAAGTTCGTCAACAGCAAATTGATATGTCATGCGCTATCCAGAAAGCTTTTACGGATAAACACCACCTTGTCGCTGAAGCTGGCACCGGCGTTGGCAAAAGCTTCGCCTATCTGGCCGCCGCTCTGGAACTTATAACCAGAATGGATGTCAATGAGCGGGTGGTCATCAGCACCTACACCATTCAACTACAAGAACAGCTGGTCAAAAAAGATATTCCATTTATCAAGGAAGTATCCGGAGCCGATTTTAAGGTTTCACTCGCTAAAGGGCGCAGCAATTATGTTTGCTGGCGCCGATTGCAGCAGGCCCGTAACAAAGGTGCCACGCTATTTTCCAATCCTGACCATCTGGATAATTTAGATAATATTTATCTTTGGGCCTTAGAAGCCAAAGAAGGCTCAACCAGCGAAATGGGGATTCGCCCTCCCGGTGAAATCTGGGAATCTATCTGCTCAGATGCCACTATCTGTGCCGGCAAAAACTGCAAAAGCAACAGTGCCTGTTTCTATCAGTTGGCCCGCAGGAAAATATTTGGCGCCGATATTATTGTCGCAAATCATGCTATCTTGTTTTCCGATTTATCACTACGGCAACAAGGTGCCAACCTGCTGCCTAACTATAAACATATTATTATCGACGAAGCTCATAATGTCGAACAGGTTGCCGGCGCTCATTTTGGTCTGCGTCTTACCGGTTCGCAGGTCAATTTCACACTCAATCGTTTATACAATCCGCGAACTAAAAAGGGTTTGCTCAATCCTTATATTAATAATGAAACCATAGCCATCTTAAATGAAGGCCATGCGATCAGTGAAGATTTTTTTGCTGAAGTGCACGATTTTGTTATGGGTCAGCAAAACACTGGCGGTAACTGCCGATGCCATAACCCCGGAATGTTCAGCAGTGATATTGTCGATGTGCTGAAAAACATTGATAAGCATCTCAAAGAATTAGCAGTCAATGTCCCTGACGACCAGGATAAGCTGGAAATTTATTCTTATGCCGACCGCTGCATGGGCTTTGCGATGGCTGCCCGTGCCTACCTTGAACATCAATATGAAGATTATGTCTACTGGGCCGAAAGCTCAGCCAGACGCTGGGGCAATTATACTGTAATTTGCGGCTCACCTTTAGATGTTGGCCCTATGCTCAATAAAGCTTTGTTTGAACCAATGAAAAGCGTCGTGCTGACCAGTGCAACTTTGAGTATCAAAGCGACCAAGGAAATAGAAAGCACCGAGAAAAAAGGATTTGAATTTTTTACGTCCAGAATAGGCCTGAATGATTTCCAGGCTATCCAGCTGGGTTCACCTTTTGATTATCATAAACAAGTTAAGGTTTATGTCGAAGCCGACCTGCCTGAACCCATCGGCCCTGATAATGGTTTCATGGAAGCCGCCATTGAAAAAGCTAAAAAGTATTTGCTCATGACCGGCGGTAAAGCTTTCATGCTATTTACCAGCTTTGGCCAACTTCGCAAAGCTTCGCAGTTGCTGACCGATTTCTGCACTGAAAATGGTTTGATGATACTGGAACAAGGCGCTGGCATGGATCGTTTCGCTTTGCTAAATGAATTCAAAGCCAACACTAACAGCATCTTACTAGGTACCGATAGTTTCTGGCAAGGCGTAGATGTCCCCGGTGAGGCCCTCAGCAATGTAATGATTTTCAAGCTGCCTTTTTCAGTACCGGACCATCCTTTATTACAGGCACGCCTGGAATTGATTCGCGAGCGTGGCGGTAATCCTTTTATGCATTATCAGGTTCCTCAAGCGATCCTAAAATTCCGCCAGGGCTTTGGCAGATTAATCCGCAGTGGCCTTGATGAAGGTATCGTGGTAGTGCTGGACAGCCGCATTGTGCGCAAACATTATGGCAAACGCTTCCTGGAAGCTCTGCCCGATTGCCCGGTAGAAATCGTCCGCGAAGAAACCTGGGATTAAAACTGCCGTTTACTTACAAAAATCACCCCACCCAAAACCAAAAGTCCAATAGTTGTAGGTTCCGGTACAACATCCACAAGCAGATACATATTTGGATAGCCCACAACAGTTGATCCGGTATTGCCGGATAAGAATGTAAAAGTATAATCTCCTGCAGTGGTAAAAAGCGAATTAAACGCGCCTGCTTCATCAAATATTTTTGGATTACTAGAAGTTCCTGCAGATGTTGGCGACCAGCTGGCACCCCATCTCGCAACATTTGGCGTATCAGCAGCTGTCCCGAAAATCACCGCTTGTGGCCCAGTAGACAATCCCCATGCATCATTATAATCCATTCTAACGGTCTGTGAGGTTCCCAATGGATTGGTTATTTTCAAATCAAAATAATCATCTACGGCGATCCATGAATAAGATCCTACATAATCCACCCCTGCCCTATTGGTTGGAAAAGTAAGATTATGCCAGGCTATCCAGTTGGTATTGGCCGGGTCAATATTTACTGAAATACTCTTATTCAGTATCGCTCGCTGTCCATCAGCAATATGTGTAGCTATAATACCACCAAAGGCTGATTGAGACATTACCACAAGCAAAACCAACACTAAAATACCGAAACTTCTTACTTTTTTCATGACTTATCTCCAAATGTAACTAAAATATATTGATATTATGCCTCACTAAGTCCGATAATCAAGGCTAAGTCAGGCGAAAATTTGCATTTTTAAGGATTTTTTGATGTTTTTATATGATTTTATCAGCGGTATAAAAAAACCATTACCACTGGTACCGGAAATATGGCTACTTAATAATCGTTTTTTTGGCAAGCTAGCCCAGTTTTTTTTATTAAATAACATCGTCTGCAAAATGATGGGATTCATCCTCTGTAGTCGCTGGAGTTCAGTGCTACTCAATATCACCAGAATTTCCCGACTGATAAATCAACAGGCCGACTTAATTTTCAGAAAATTCAAATACCGAACATTAAACGAAGCTTTCATCCACCGCTATGAAAACAACATATATCCTGACGATAAAAATAATGATTTCATCGTCGCCCCAGCCAGCGCCTACCTGAGTATAAGAGACATAAATGATGGCTTAGCCGAATTTTTCCCCGGCGTGACAATTGACATCAAAACCATGTTGGCCGATACCACAGGAGATTATGACCAGGGCAAATTAATGGTTTTCACCTTAAAGCCTTTCCACGATCACACCATTGATTTTCCAGTAAATTGTAAAATTCAGGGCCCACTGCGTGAATTCGCAAAAAACAGGTTCCGGGTCGATTCTACCGACCTGCATCTAGCCAAAGCATCAAAAGGGAAACCAACCCTGCAAAATAATCATAGAGTTGTCGCAATCCTTCAAGCAGAATCTTTCGATGAAAAACTGGCGATGGCTGAAATCGGGGCCAATGTCGTCAATTCTATTGAACAAGACTATGATAATACCAAAACAAAATTTACTAAAGGCCAACAAAAAAGCCACTTCAACTATGGCTCAACTGTTGTGCTGGTTTTAAGTAACAATCTGGCAAAAAAGACCAGGTTTATCGATGAAATTTATCAAAATGCCTCCAAACCAACCGGGACATGCCAGGTCAAAAGAGGTACCGCACTGCTATATGATAATAATACCGAATCGGGAACCTACCAAATCGCCGATGACATTTCCCTGCAACTGACCCGCCAAGGCAACAAAATCATCGAAACCATCAACAGAAACTAGTGCTTAGTCATAATTAAAGGTTTGGGTCAATATTGCCGATACATCTCCATATGAAGATAACTGTTATTTGATTATGGAGAATCACTTATGGCTAAAAAATATATTGTCAAACTCTCAAAACAAGAACGTAGTGCATTAATTGATTTGAAGAAAAATCTTGTAGCTTCTTCGCAAAAAATACAGAGAGCAAATGTGCTACTCAAAGCTGACAGTAACTCTAGCCCCACTTTCGCACTTAGGGGGGGAAATCGTGGTTTTTGATAGTGTCATTGCGGTTGGTCTGTCGACAAAGGGG
>JAEIOG010000122.1 GCA_016342495.1 Phycisphaerae bacterium | reverse complement strand
CCCCAAAAAAAAGCTATTTTTGCTACCGCAAATCAGCTTAACACACCTATTCCCTAGACTATGGGATGGTTGTGATTTTTATTTTAAAATCTTTCGAGTGGCAATATACATATATGGAATATAATATACATTTTTGGTCTGAAATGAGAGTAAATCAGGATTTTCGTTGACTTATGAGGTACAAGTTAAGTGGCAGGTGCAAATAAAAACTTCATATCGGTTGAGCAGTATTTGACATTGCTGACCGAAAACCACAGGCGGATATATTCATATATATTCAACTTGGTTGGGAATTTTGATGATACTGACGATATTATGCAAGAAACGACTTTGGTAATGTGGCGAAAACATTATCAATTCGAACAGGGTACAGACTTTTTGGCCTGGGCAACCACAGTAGCGCATTATCAGGTGCTTAGTTATCGTCAAAAACGTAAAAGAGATAAAGACTTTATATTCAGTGAAAAGACGCTTCATAATTTACAAGTTGTTTCCCGAGCGGCATCGGGCAATGTCGAAGACCGTCTTAATGCTTTGGAAATCTGTCTGAAAAAACTGGATGACAATGATCGTAATTTGATCCAAATGCGATACAGACAGGAAATTTCTGTTAAAGAAATAGCATATTCAATGAAAAGAACTGTCCAGAGTATATATATAAAAATAGGCCGGATACAAGGCTCATTACTGCGCTGTGTACAGCGTTCATTGGAAGAAATTTAACGATAATATGGATAATGAGCAGCGAAAAAAACTGGAAATATTACTGGTGACCTATTTGGATGGTAGTGCAACAGAGCAACAGTGTGCTGAAATAGATGGTATTTTGGCAGAGAGCCTTGAGGCTTGCCAGTTTTACTGTGAGTTCATGCAGATTGCGATGGGTGTCTGGCAGGTTGATGTTATTGGAATGCAATTAATGCAACAAAACCAGCAAAATCGATCTGTTTTTCTCGAAGTGATTAATGAAGATATTTCCAGAAACAGGCTACCAGATAAACAACTGGAGCCAAAACCGAAGATATCAAACAGAGTTTCCTCTGTTTCAAGAAGCGCGGTTCCACCTTTAGGGGCTTTTTTGCGATTATTTGGCGCAATCACTACTCTGGTAATGATCGGATTTATTCTAAACCAGTTGACTGATTTTATACCAGCATACCGTGCGACTGAAAGAAGATTGGAAGTCGCTAAGGTGTTCAGGGTATTAAAAACTAATTTGAAATCAGGTAGTAATACTTATACTACAGGTAATAAATTAATGCCTGGGAAATATGTAATTGATGGTGGTTTTGTTGAACTTGGTTTTCTCAAAGGTGCGACCGTTATTGTACAGGGCCCATCGGCATTTGTTTTGGTAGATGAAAATACGATGGAGTTAGAACAGGGACGGTTGACTGCAAAAGTTTCAATAGAGGCTCAGGGTTTTACTGTTAAAGTACCTAATGGTGAAATGGTTGATCTAGGGACGGAATTTGGTATCGAAGTTGATGGAAATCAGGACAGTATTCTACATGTTTTCGATGGCAAGGTTTCGGCGATGAGTAAACTGGATAGTGGTAAAGCAACCAGTAAATTAATTACGGAAGGCCAGACTCGCAAATTACTTGCCAAGACCGGTGCGATTGATTCGATACCATTTGTATCAGGTAAATTTCTGCGTAGTTGGGGTGAAGCAAATTATCGTTTAATTTCCCAGGGGCAGGTCGTATATGAAGAGCATCTGCCTGCATCGTTAGAAGAAGATGCCGCAGAACGTTATGGATTAGCGGTATTGTATCAGGAACAGCGAGGAGTTAAGCTTGATCAGGATATGGCAGTGAGTTTAACCCGACCGGGAACCTATTCATCTGAAATTAAAATTACGGATATAGTGCCTAAGGACAATATAGTTGACAGTTATTTACTGCATGTTGATTTGGCTGGAAGAGTGCATGGAAAATCGCAAGGAGATGAGTATATTGCTGGTAGCATAACTTTTCAAAGGCCAGTAGTTGGAGTAATTATTGACTATTTTGGACTTACCAAAACGGATGGTTTCTTGGGTAATATTAATACAATATATGGTAATAGTGAAGGCCGTGGTTTAGTGGAAGGTACCGGGGGGATCCTCGATGAAATTATTATCAGCGAAGATCGTTGTACTCTTGAATTTGGTCTTTACGTTGGGAATATCGATCAATTTAGAATTCTGGTGCAATCACCATAAAATGATGTAAGAATTAGAGATATAAGAAATTTACCGCGTCAGATATTTGAAATCTCGGGCCGAAAAATAAAATTTTAGATATTAGTTTGATGCAGCTTGGTATATAGAAGTAAATTCTGTAGGCTGTAAAAATTTTGTTACGTTTTAAAAGGAGTATTGATGATGAAAAAGTTAATGATTTTGGTATTATGTCTGCTCGTAGCAGGTACCGCTCAGGCCATTCCAGTGGCCGATAATTTTACAGATGGCGTTTTGGACACGAGTAAGTGGACCCCGGTGGTCAAGGATGGTTCTGAAGTTATCGAATACCCCGGGTACATTACTATGGCCCAAGTTGGTGCTAGGCCTTACATGGCGACTGTGGATAGCTGGGATCCTCTGACTCAGGGAACTTTGACAGTTACCGCTACGGTAAATCTTAATTTAAGTCAAGTT
Organism: Phycisphaerae bacterium; assembly: GCA_016342495.1. Classification (GTDB taxonomy): domain Bacteria; phylum Planctomycetota; class Phycisphaerae; order Sedimentisphaerales; family SM23-30; genus JAEIOG01. The sequence continues at coordinate 11,881 of JAEIOG010000122.1, read as the reverse complement.
TTTGTGGTATGGACACGCTCCAGTGGTGATTATGATTCAGATGGACAGCCCAATTTGGGTGGTACTATCGGTTCCGGGTTACGTTTTAATTTTTCTAACGACGCTAGATACGGTGTAGGGATATTTACTAAAGAGGACGCAGTGTGGCCTTGGTTATCTCCTGACGGCTATTCCAAAAATCTCGAAAACTGGAGTCCCGTTGCTGGCGATTGGCATATCACAGTCATCGATACCGGTTCACAGGTTAGTCTGGAAGTTGTCAACGCTGCCGATCCGACCAATTATGCAACCGCTACCGCAAACACAACCTTTGTGCCGGCTGTAACCAGCAACAAGTTGGCTTTTAATTGCTTAGGCAAAATAGATTCCCTTTATATTAATTCAGGCAATCCCGCTGCCAGTGAACCGACGCCTGATAATAAAGCTGTCAATGTAGCCGTGGACGCCGAACTTAGCTGGACGGCCCCCGAAGCTTTCACTCAGGAAGGTTTCAGGGTCTATTTTGGCACAACAGAGCCAAACTATCTTTCGACGGATTATGGACTGAATGAACTGACCAATGGGATTGAAGATATCACAACTATTTTGCCTAGTCCAAGCCCAATGGCAAACGATACAACTTATTACTGGGTAGTTGATTCATATGAATCTGGTGCTTCCTCTCCTTCTTTGGGTGATACATGGAGCTTTACAACAATTCCAGCTGTGCCGGTAATTGCTGATGGTACCCCGAGTGATACGGCAGGATTTCCTGGTGAAGATGCAGTCCTTACAGTTGAATTTGACTCTGAGTCTGCGATCACTTCAAATATATGGGAAAAATCTACCGATGATGGTGCTACCTGGACAACTGCAACTGGAACTGTCACATTGGATGAAGCAAGTACACCGAAGATATCTGAACTGACTATTAATGGTATAGCATCCGCTGATGAAGCAATATACCGATGCGTTTTAGCAAACAGTGGTGGCAGTGACACATCTGAATCTGCTGTTTTGGCACTTAAAGCACTCAAGGGACACTGGACGCTGGATCAGGCGGACTTTAACAGTAACGCTTATCTGGATGTTTCGGGCTATGGGCATGATGCGACTAAGCTTGGTCCGGAGATGCCAACATTCGTGAGCGGTGCCGACGGCAATACCACTGGCGCTGTTGGAATTTTTGACCCCAATTATGTATCGACAGCAGGCACCTGGGATCCAACCGAAGGTACTGGTGAGTTCACGATGGCTGCCTGGGTCAAGTGGGGCGGCAACCGTGGCGGTCTTTTCTCCAAGCGGAACAACTGGGCTGAGGATGATATGATGTTCCATTCTGCTATCGAAACAGATGGTTTTGTAAGTATTGCCAGGAGAAGTACCTACGATATAACAGTGAAAAGCAATATAAAGGTACAAGCAAATGAGTGGAACCATGTCGCTATTGCATTTGGCGGATCAAGTGTATCATTCTTCATTGATGGAGTTTTGGCCGGAACCTCTCCTTTCACATTGGGTACGGGAACCGATGTGCCGATTACTATTGGTGCATTGACCCCTTGGGGTGCCCTTCCATTTTCAGGATGGCTGGATGATATTCAAGTTTACAACTATGCTCTGACAAACGAAGAAGTCATTGATATTTGCTATCCGATTACTGGAGAAGAGGTTTGTATTGCTATGCCAGCACTTGATATTGCAAATGGTGATACTGGTCTGGTTAAGGGCGACGAAGGATTTGAAGGTGACTGTAAAGTCGACCTGTTCGACTTTGCACATTTTGCTGCTGCCTGGCTTGAATGCGGAATCTATCCAGCAGTAGGCTGTAATTAATAATGTGAACTTGACACAGGAAATCGCGTATCTCTCGGCTTTCAGTGGAGAGATACGCCTCCTTTTCCGCTTCTCAAGGGAAAGTGCAACGTAGACAGAGTTGAAGTGTGATTTTATGTATTATATATGTTTGTAAAATCGGGATGGTCAGTCCTTTACCGATAAGATTGCCCGTGATACCGATGTAAGTTTTTTTGGTCCAAATATGAAATTGTTCCCGTACCGGAACTGACAACAATCCTAATGGCTTTATTGAGAGGATTGGGGCCTCCTACCTCGCAAACATGTCTAGCATTCACTGGTAGCACTATGGAGACATATAGGACTGCCTGACAGATTGATCAAGGCGATTCTATTATATTGTACTTTTTATATGAGGATTAGATGAATACTATTAAATTACTGTTGATAACTTTTCTGATAAATTGTCTTATTATAAATGTTATTGCTTCAAGCATTGCTGTTGAGATTAATCCGACAAATGCGACTATTCCAGGCCATAGCCTTGAGTTTAGCCTCGGTTACACCTTTACTGTTGATTCCGAAATCACGGTTACTGATCTAGGGAAGTTTGACGTGGAAGGCGACGGCATGGCAGCAGATGCCTTAGCTTGCCTTTTCAACTGGGATACCGGTGAAAAGCTTGCTAGCACTGTGATCTCCGCGTCCAGCACCGGGGAAGTAACCAGTGGAATTAGCACGCATTTTGCAGCGATCGACCCTGTAATTCTGAATACAGGTACAGCGTACATGGTAGCAGTTGAAGTTGCATCTCAGGAATTTATGTTTGGATCGGGAATTGCTACCTGGGACGAAGACATTAACTGGATCGAAGGAAGAGCAACTGGAGTAGGTAATCCGGCGATGCCTGATACTGCCGATGTTACTACTTTTGAAATTGCTCGCGATGCTGATGCATGCTATTTCGGGCCTAATTTCAAATTTAATACAGATGATGTTCAGTTACCAGAGCTGTCATTGTCTCAACCCAAAACACGTGCGGTATTCCAGCGTAACGATCAGAATATTGCAATGATACCGATACAGGGTACTTATGCAGATCCATTTACGCATATTGAGGCCCGGGCGGTTGTGATGGACGGATTCATTGGTTCTCCTACGGATTGGCATATAATTGATGCATCGCCAACCGGAAGCAATTTTTCGGGTACTTTATCTGTTGCAGCAGGTGGTTGGTATTCCATCGAAGTGCGAACTTTTACCGATGATTTGCCGGGACCATCGACTGCCGTTGATCGTGTCGGTGTTGGCGAAGTTTTTGTCATCTCCGGCCAGTCGAATTCGGCTAACTTTGGTCAACCCAAGATGGTACCTACCCATGATACGGTTTCGGCGTGGACAGGTAGCAGTTGGCGTCATGGTTATGATCCCCAGCCGATAGCCTATGGAGTCAACGGTTCACCCTGGTCAAGGTTAGGTGATATCCTGGTCGAACGATTCGGTGTTCCGATTGGTTTTGTCACCACTGGCATTGGGGCAACCCGTGTGGATCAATGGGTGCCCGGAACACCTTACTATAATCGCATTAAAACGGCCATTGAGGATATGGGCGAAAATGGCATGCGGGCAATTCTTTGGCATCAGGGAGAGTCGGACAGTATCGCAGGTACCTCTGCATCGGTCTATGCTAGTAGGTTGAATTCGATTATTGCTCAAAGTCGGGCAGATGCAGGATGGAATGTGCCCTGGGGAGTTGCTCTGGCATCATACCACCCTTACAGCTCGCCAGCTCAGGAGGCTGAGGTTCGTACCGGGCAGGAGCTAGTGATTGCTGGTGACCCGCTTGTATTTCAGGGTGCGGATACGGATGATTTTCATAATCTGGGCTGGCTCGCTGATTCGGTTCACTTTGATGGTACTGGACTGCTGGAACATGCTCGCTGGTGGGAGGTCTCAATTATTAGAACCTTTTTCCCCTGCGATTTTGAGCCGAATCGAATAGTTGATCTGTCTGATTTTGCGAGGCTTGCTACCTGCTGGCTCGACAGCAATTGTAATAGTGTTTCTGCCTTTAGTTACGGCTGTAATGATTGTGATTTTAATAATGATGGTAAAATCGATGTGCAAGATTTAAAGATGTGCATATACAATTGGCTGGATATATAGAGCCCTATTATAAAATGTGCCGGAGCTCTGAGGGGAAAAGCTACGAAATCTATTATGAAAGGTATTATCATGTATTTGAGACAAAGATATATGTTTCTTACTCGAAAGCCAGGGGTTTGTAAATGAAATCGTTATGGTATAAGGTTTTATTGTTTATTATGTCAGTCAGTGCCATGGCAGCCGTCAACGATGATTTCAGCGACAGTGTACTGGATACCAGCAAGTGGATCCCTTTGGATAAAGCTAGAGCTACTGTTACGGAAACCGCCGGGACACTTTCTTTCAGCACGACGGACGGCACCAGAGCTTACGTGGCGACTGTGGACAGCTGGGACCCTGTCACCCAGGGTACATTGACAGTTACCAGCACTATATATATCCCGGAAGGCGCCGGTATGGTAGTCTGGACACGCTCCAATGGTGATTACGATTCAGATGAAATGCCAAGTTATGGTGGTGTTATTGGTTCCGGGATACGTTTTTCTTTTGCTAATAACGAGTATGATGTGGGGATAAGATACAAAAACGATGCTGAATGGCCTTGGTTAGACGTAGATGGCTATTCCGAAGATATCGACAACCTGAGTGTTGTTGACGGCGATTGGAATTTTACAGTAATCGATACCGGTTCGCAGGTTAGTTTGGAAATTGTCAATGTTGCCGATCCAACCAACTATGCAATCGCTACCGGGAACACGACTTACGTGCCGACTGTAACTAGCCACAAAGTTGTTTTTGGAGTCTCTGAGGGTGAGTTGAAGAATGTTAATATCGAAGTTGTTGGTGGAGATGAGATGGAGGACTGTGGTGAGTGGGGATATCAGGTCGGCGACTTAAATGAAGATTGTGAAGTTAATCTTCTTGATTTTGTGATTTTGAGTAACCAATGGTTACAAAATACTCTGTATAAAGTTAACATGTGAGTATCAAACAACGAAAGGTTTAATTACAGTGAATGCAAACAAGCGTCAAATGTACATTATGTTAGCAGTTATTTTTTCTTTTTATATTTTTGCTGTTGTTCCGGTATTTGCCAACTTTGATCCTGACAGCATCGCTGGCCTGCAATTCTGGCTCGATGGCAATGACCTCGATGGCGATGGGGTCGCAGAGGCAGGAGCCGAGGGTGGCACTGCAGATGGCTATGTTGAAATCTGGAAGGATAAATCTTCCAGTGGCGTTGATGTTACAGCCAGCGGCGTTGCAAGACCTGTTGTTGCTTCCTGGCCGACAAACAGTATGCAGGCCGTCAGATTTACTGGCAATGATAATCGAATGGTCGGGCCCAACTGCCCCAGTGGCGGCAGTATGACAATATTTGCTACTATTGTTGCTGAGGATGTCCACAGTATCGCCAGCAATGTTTTGTTGGTCCCAGGAGCAGGAACATGGGCTTTACAGATGGACGCCGACAAGAGGGTTCATGGACGTGTCTGGTACAATAATACAAATTATGGCCAGGCTTTTACCGATTTACTGACATTTCAGAGACCCTACTGTGTTGGCTATATATATGATGGCGATAATGCGCGTTCTACTATTTATGTTAACTGCGAAGCGCAGGGAACCGCTTCAACCGTTGCGATTCCTTCGGCCACCGGTCAAATTTTTATAGGCAACCATTCTTCGGCTGAACGCCCCTGGAAAGGGTTGATTGGAGAAGTTCTGATTTATTCCGGTGCATTATCAACCGCAGACCGCCAACAGGTCGAAACTTATCTGAGGGATAAATGGGTTGATATTCATTCCGTTGGTCAGGTTTCGGTAGCATCGGTTTCAGTTTATGAAGAAGATGAAATCGCAGATACATTTACGATTGCCTTAAAGGGAGAGAATCCACCTGTTGGAGATGTAACTGTTATTGCTGATCCGGCTTATATCGCAGGAATAAAAGAAGATATCAAATTGAGTTCTGAGACGGTTGTCGGGGACTGGGGGCAGGCCATAACCTTGACCTTCACTCCATATGATTATACTATTTCACAGAAGATAACCGTAACTCCCAAAGATGATATGCTCCAGGAGGACCGGCAGGAACAGACCCAAATCAGCTTTACTGTAAGCGGCGGCGGCAGTGATTTTGATGGTGGTTATATTCCCGCAGTAGATGTTACTATTTATGATAACGAAGGACTACCTGTGCCGAAACCCGTTCAGCTGGCCTGGCAGAATGCAGAATTTGGGTTGGTTTACCACTATGATTTGCATGTATTTGATGGACAGGATTACAATCAACCACTGAACCGGGTCACACCGATTCCGCTGGAAAATATAGATATGTTCAATCCCGTTGCATATGATATGGATCAATGGATCCAAACTGCCGTCAAAGCCGGTGCCAGATTCGCGATTCTCACTGCTAGTCATGAGACCGGTTTTCGTCTCTGGCAGTCGCAGGTCAATCCATATTGTATGAAAGCCCTGCAATGGCAAAATGGCCAAGGGGATATTGTCCGGGATTTTGTCGACGCATGCCATAAATACGGCATCAAGCCGGGGGTTTATATGGGTACTCGCTGGAACTCATATTTGGGAATATACGACTTCCGGGTTACCGACAGAAGTTCTGTTACTCAGGAAGAATACAACACGATGATCGAAGCGGAAGTCGAAGAAATCTGTGCAAATTATGGCGATCTATTTGAGTTGTGGTTTGATGGTGGCGCCTTTGGTATTGAGCAGGGTGGACCGGATGTCTTGTCAGTTTTTGAATCTCATCAGGACAACTGTCTGTTTTATCATAGTTTGGATCGTGCCGATGCCCGCTGGGGCGGCAATGAAGCCGGAACTGTTGCGTATCCGCACTGGGCAACAATGCCCTGTGGTCCTGGAACCTGCGGTGATTATCGAACATTAAAGCCGACCGGTGATCCTGACGGCCAATGGTGGTGTCCCGCAATGGCGGATGCGCCTCTGCGCAACCATGAGTGGTTCTGGAATGCCGGTGATGATCATAAACTTTACTCGCTTAGCAGTCTAATGGATATGTATTATAAATCGGTTGGTCGCAACTCGACGCTGATTCTCGGTGTAACTCCTGACAATCGAGGTTTAATCCCAGATGTAGATGTGCAGCGTCTGACGGAATTCGGCAACGAAATCAGAGAACGCTTGGGCTGGCCTGTTGCGGAAACGGAAACAACACTCGAAGGCGATACTGTCGAACTGGGCCTCTCTGAACCAACACAAATTGATCATGTCGTATTTATGGAAGATATTAAATATGGAGAGCGGGTTCGGGAATATGTTGTCGAAATATCAAATGATGACGGTAACAGTTGGCAACCTATTGCCTCTGGCCAATCGGTAGGTCATAAGCGAATCCACAATATTTCTTCTGTAACTGCCGAGCGAATCCGCCTTAGAATTCTGCAATATGTGGCGACACCAAAAATAAAGAAATTAGCGGTTTATGGTCCTGATATGAATTGTGGGGCGTTGGGATACCTCGATGCTGATGTCAATCGTGATTGTTTAGTTGATTTGGAAGATTTGTGCATCGTCGTAGCTGATTGGCTTGTTAGTGCACTAGAATAAAGATGTCACACATAATAATTCTAAATGTACTTGTATCTAATGAAAGGGATAGAATAAATGAATCGCAGAGAATTTCTCAAACAGACATGCCTATTAGGGGCATCGGCACTGCTGGCTGGAACTACTGTATCTTCAAGTGTATACGGAGGGACAACCACAAATAAACCGAATATTATATTCTTCTTTGTTGACGATATGGGCTGGCAGGACACCTCTGAACCATTCCATACTGAAGTAACCGCGCTCAATCAGCGATATCACACTCCCAATATGGAAAGGCTCGCCGATTCGGGTATGAAATTTACTCAAGCGTATGCTTGTGCGGTTTGTTCGCCTTCACGAATTAGCCTGATGACAGGGCTGAATTCCGCTCGTCACAAAGTAACTAACTGGACACTTCGCCCCAATATTTCACCGGACAGGCCTCACCCTACCTTGAATTTACCTCTCTGGAATGTTAATGGTATCAGCCCGGTACCGGATGTGAACCGCACTGCTTATGTCAAGACTTTGCCGATGTTCTTACAGAAGAACGGGTATCGTACCATACATGCCGGGAAGGCTCACTTCGGAGCCGATGGTTTAGCGGGTGAAATGCCCGAAAATCTGGGTTTTGATGTCAATATTGCCGGCCATTGCGCTGGCGGACCGGGGAGTTATTACGGAACGAATAATTTCAGTGCCGCCTTTCGTAATGGTGACCTTATCTGGGATATTCCTGGTCTGGAAAAATATCATGGTCAGGATATTTATTTGAACGAAGCTCTGACAATCGAAGCTTTGGAAGCAGTAAATCAGGCTGTTGCAACTGATAAGCCATTCTATTTGTATATGTCTCATTATGCAATTCACGCTCCATGGGAAAAAGACAATCGGTACTATCAGAAATATATTGATGCAGGTCTTGACGACTTCGATGCAACATATGCTTCTATGATTGAGAGCATGGACAAATCCCTGGGGGATATTTGCAGTCATATAAAAGCTAAAGGAATTGATGATAACACCATTATTCTTTTTATGACTGATAATGGTCAACCTTCCCAGGCAGACCGAAACCTTCCTTTGAGAGGTCACAAGTTGACACCCTATGAAGGAGGTATTCGAGTACCTGCAATGGTGAAATGGCCCGGAGTTGTTGAGCCCGGCTCCGTTTGTAATGATTACATAATTATTGAAGATATCTTTCCGACAATTATAGAGATGGCAGGATTAAAAGACTGCCCCCAGATAGGTGGGAAAATCGATGGTATCAGTTTTGTTCCTTTGCTGAGACAGAAACCAATATATCCGGCAAATCGTGCCATATTCTGGCATTTTCCGCATAATTATGGTCAGGAACCTTACACTGCGATCCGAAAAGGTGACTGGAAATTAATCTATTTCCATGCCAATCAGCGGTATGAACTTTATAATTTAGCAGAAGATATCAGCGAAGCAAATGATCTATTCGAACAGAGAAAGGATATTGTTCAACGCTTGGCAGAGGAATTGCGTCTGTTTATGATTGACGCCGAAGCGCAAATGCCAACTTACAAAAGTTCCGGCAAGCCTGTTCCATTACCGGGAATTATTGATTCTTAAAAACTGTTGCGAAATTAGATATCCTCCTAAAAATGTTGAGTGAATATTTTTGCATCCGCCTGATGTTAATACTCATTGTCTGTTGGTAGATACAATAATAAGTTAACAGTAAAATTTAATTGATAGCAAGACAGGATTAAAAGAAATGATTAGAACCTCAAACTTAAAATCAAAGTGGATGGTAGTTTTATGTTTTTATATTATGGGATGTAATGTTGGGAAACAATCCAACAATAGGAGTTTGGACATTCCAACTCCCACGCCAGCTCAGCTGGCCTGGCAACAGGCGGAACTGGGGGTTCTCATCTGCTATGAATTGCATACCTTTAATGCGGGGCGTTATGTCCAATCTCAGGCACGAGTTAATTCCATACAGAATGTTAACCAGTTTAATCCGACTGAGCTGGATACCGATCAGTGGATTAAGACGGTGAAAGATATGGGGGCTCGTTTTGCGATACTAACAGCTTCGCATGAATCAGGTTTTAGGCTTTGGCAATCAGATGCCAATCCATATTGTCTCAAAGCAGTCAAGTGGGGCGATGGCAAAAGAGATATTGTTGCTGAGTTTGTCGCTTCTTGCAGAAAGTATGATATCAAGCCCGGCATATACCTGGGCACAAGATGGAATTCGCATCTGGGTATCTACGATTTTAAGGTTACTGATCGCAGCACCATTACCCAGGCAGAATATAATGCAATGATTGAAGCCGAGGTTGAAGAAATATGTTCTCGATATGGCGAACTGTTCGAAATCTGGTTTGATGGCGGAGCTTATGGTCCCAAAGACGGAGGCCCAGATGTTCTTGGCATATTTGAAAGGTGCCAGCCTAATTGTTTGTTCTATCATAATTATCAGCGTGCTGATGCACGTTGGGGAGGGTCAGAGACTGGGACGGTTCCTTATCCTTGTTGGGCGAGATTACCTTTTGAGGATGGTTATGCAGCGCATAGTCAGGAGAGTTATGCAAATAATTTTCAATTGCTTAAATATGGTGATATAAATGGGCAATATTGGTGTCCAGCGATGTCCGATGTGCCACTAAGGGGATATGGCGGGCATGAATGGTTTTGGGATGCTGGAGATGATCATAAGGTATTTCCGTTAAATATGCTTATGGATAAATATTATAAATCTATTGGTAGAAATTCAACACTTATAGTTGGCTTGACTCCTGATAATCGTGGGCTGATGCCCGAAGTCGATGTAAAAAGATGCCAGGAGTGGGGCAGGAAAATCACTAGTATTTTTAGTCACCCGATTGGCAGTACCAGTGGCAATGGAAATACTTTAGAGCTGAATTTATCTTCATCCAGAGATATTGATCATATTGCGATTCAGGAAGATATCCGCCATGGTGAGCGAGTGCGTCAGTATGTGATGGAATACAAAAAGGATGGTGTCTGGGTGCAATTAACTAGTGGAAGCTGTATTGGCCATAAACGGATTCATGAATTCCAAGCGATCCAGACTAACGCTATTCGGCTTCGTATAACCAATTCAATAGCTAAACCAATCATCCTGAACTTGAGTGTATATGATTCGCAACTCAACCAGAAGCCAGCCCTTTCCTCGCCTGACATCAATACAGCCTTCCAATTGAATCTAAAGGCCCCGATAGATAAATGGGACGAAGCAATACCCCTTGGTAATAGCCTGATCAGATCTTTGTGTATGTCAAGTATTAACTAAAATATAATGTTTTTTTAAGGAGAGTATATGTTTATGCATAAAGCGAATATTATAAAAAAAGGGTTTACATTAATTGAATTGTTGGTAGTAATCTCTATTATTGCCCTGCTGGTCAGCATCTTAATGCCAGCATTGAGCAAAGCCCGAGAAAAAGCCAGAATAGTCGTCTGTAAGGCTAATCTGCACCAGCTGGGTGTCGCATTAGCAGCTTATGCAGCTGATAATCAAGGTAAAATTCCTGAAACGGTTAAGAGTCCCTGGACAGGTATGCGTGAGCCAGAATATATTATTTCTGATCCTAGTGAAAAAAGATACTGGTCGATAGATCTGATTGCCCCTTACAGCGAAGGATTTATTCGCGAGAAATATGATGGTGGTGGGATACTTTTGTGCCCTTGTGTTAATGAAAGGTTTTATAAGGAAATGACCGCGTTTCACTGGGAGTCGCAGCAAGATGATAAAAAATTTACACAGCTGGCATATGGCTATTTCGCAGGTGTTAATATGTGGCCTGAAGCAGCTATGAATCGTGCTGGTAGCCAGATTGCAAAGTCTTCGCCAGATTCCAGCGGTCGCAGGTTGTTGATGAGCGATATTTTGATGTTAGACTTGTCAGGTCCTTTATATCGATATAATCATGGTGAAAAGGGCTGGGCCTGGAGTTACAGGCAAATGCCAATCCCTACTCGTGGTGCTTATTTTGATGCCGGTCCTGCGCCTTTGATTACAGGTTTAAATCAGCTATATACCGACGGTAGCGTCACCTGGAAAAGTGCTGGCGAAATGGATACCGAAAATATGATTAATCCGACTAATTATAAGGATGGTTGGGTGAATCGTGGTAATAATACTCCTGTATATTATTAAGCTGTCCTCAAATAAATATTAGAGATTTTATTGATCATAAAGATGATGTATAGTGTTTGTTTATTATTTTGAGGTGTAATATGAGTGCGTTAAGTTAAGCTGGTATGGGCAAGCTGGTTAGGCTAGCATAGTAATGATTAGCTATCAGGCTATTACGTAACCGGGCATATAATGAGGCAACTAATTAGTGTTTGCTCAATAAATCATAAATTATTTATTGCAAGAAGGTTATGGTTTAAATAGAATACTTCAGATGAA
>JAEIOG010000121.1 GCA_016342495.1 Phycisphaerae bacterium | reverse complement strand
CAGTTTAAGGTTGAAAACGCTCAGACAAAATTGAAATCACTCTACCCAACTATTAAAGTGTGACTGAGCACTAGTATAAGATACACCACAGTAAAGATAGGCCCAGCTGGGATTGAGCTAGAACAGTCGCATAATTCTCCTTTTAGACATAAAACTGTGCAAAACAAGATATTTATGCCTTTTTCAAGTGCGTTGGTGCCCTTGATTCAGGTTCATTTTACATAAATGGACCATACAAAAAAGGCGATGGCGCCTGACTTGAACCTTCGACATTATTGTTAAAATAGCTTAGCGACAATACCATACCTATTATCATCAGTAAGGCAATCATTATAATAACGGCCATCCAGAAGTTGCTTTCTGACAAATAGTTAAGGAAATGTTTGCTTTTGGCATGCCAAGTTTCAAGCCAATGGCTCCAATGTTCACGAAAATCTGCAACATGATACATATCTAAGCCCTCCAAAATATATAAGATTATAGCATCAAAAACCCAGGTTTTGGAGTAAGCAGGTTCTTTTTTATCGAAAAAAGCACTTTTTATTTACAACAGCTTTTTTTTGGTTTATAATGCTGCGCTTATGAAATTGCGTCCCCACCCAAATGACATATAACTTAATTAAGGATTTGTTCAGATGAGTAACGAAATTGAATTCGTAAGGCTGATTGGCACGGAAAGACGTGTTGGATCAACGCTAGAAAGCGTTTCTAAACATTGGCAAGGCGACAAAGAAACATTTTTGTTTATCAGCCCCCATGATGATGATGTTATTTTAGGGGCTGGCTTGATGATTCAGCTGGCAATGAAAGAAGGCGTTGATTGTCATATTCTCATTGCAACTGATGGTTCAATGGGATATTGCAGCCCAGAACAAAAAGATAATATTGCCGAAATCCGGATGCAGGAAACTTATGAATGCTACCAAGCATTAGGTATACCAAAAGAAAATATCGTATGGATGGGCTTTCCTGACTGTCGACTAAACTACTATCGTGGCAGGAGACCGGCAAATACTGATGATACTTGCGCGGTTGAAGGTTATGTCGGCTTACAGAATTCATTTACTCATCAGCTTCGTAGAATTGCTCCTACCCAGGTATTTTTACCAACATCTGAAGATCTTCATCCAGACCATAAAATAGTGCATGAAGAATTGCTGATTTCGCTATTCCATGCCAGCGGTAATATCTGGCCTGAACTTGGCGAGCCAATTCCAGCGGTTCCTTATGTTCATGAAATGGGTGTATATTGCGATTTTCCATCGCCACCAGATCTTAAAATGCAAACACCAGATGAATATCTGCAAAGAAAAATTGATGGCATCCGATGCTTCAAATCACAGACGCAGATTGAATCTCTAATTCAGATTGTCGAACGGTCTGGCCCGGAAGAATATATGCGTGCATTACGATTTAAGCTCTATAGCCCCAAGTCATATCACGATATGTTCAAAAAACACACAAGAATGCCCGGTGGTGGCAGTCGCTAGGCCAGCAGGGGAAATCTGCACTTTCAAACAAGCAAAACAGTTGCTATATATTGCATGAATGGTTACAAAATGAGCAAAGATATTCTTTATTTAGGTGACACATTACTGGATCAGGCGGCCAGCTATTTAGCTGGAGTTATGACTCATTTTGATATCAGCTTTGATTATATTGCCAGTGAGCAGAAATTTGATGACGCCCTTTTTGATAAGGATTATAAAGCGATTATTCTGAGCGATTATCCAGCGGCTAATTTCACTAAAGAGCAACTTGCAACCTTAGCTTCTAAAGTAAATAAAGGTTTGGGGTTGTTGATGATTGGTGGCTGGGAATCCTATTATGGCTTAGGCGGTAACTGGCATGAAACAATATTGACTGATGTGTTGCCGGTTGAAATTCTAAAACAGGATGACCGCCGCAATAACTGGAATCCTTGCGTAGTTGGCAAAGTTTGCGATCATGCGATAATTGAAGGTTTGCCGCTTAATGCGGATATGCCGATTGTAGGCGGATTTAATGAATTTGTAGCCAAAGCCGACAGCACAACAATATTGAATGTGCAGTGCTATCAGGCAGACCCGCAAGGTGAGGCTATGAATTTTATCTTGCGTAAAGTTTATCCGTTGATGGTCGTTGGAAATTATGGCAGCGGTAATGTTGCTTCATTTGCCAGCGATGTCGCACCCCATTGGGTTGGCGGACTAGTTGACTGGGGCAAAGACCGCATTACCAGCTGTGCTACCGGAGCAGTCGAAATTGAAGTAGGTGGCTATTATGCTAAGATGTTTGCCAATTTGGTGGAATGGACAGCTAATAAGTTAAAAACTAACAGTTAAAAGTTGTGGTAGTTTATCAGCGTGGGCATAGCCCACCCTACCGGTTAAAATTAAATTTCAGCATGGGCATAGCCCATCCTATCAGATAATAAGTTATAATTTACAACATAATTAAAAATACAGGAGATATAGACAGTGTTAAAAGGTAACGCTATTATTGGTCAGTCTGGCGGACCGACCTCGGTAATTAACTCATCGCTATGCGGCTTGATTCAAGCAGCGATGAAAGAAGCAGCAATCGAAAATGTACTGGGCATGCGATATGGCATCGAAGGCTTTATGCAGGAAAATATTATTGACCTGGCAAGCGAAGATGCATCAATTATTGAAGGCCTGAAAAGCACACCTTCAAGTGCTTTGGGATCATGTCGTTATAAACTCAAAGATGTAGATCTTCCAAAAGTATTGGAAGTTTTGAAAAAATATAATATTCGCTATATCTTTTTAATTGGCGGCAATGACACTATGGATACCATTCATCGGGTTGAGGCTTTTTGTGCAACCGAAGGTTATGAAATCATTGGTATTGGCGTGCCTAAGACAGTTGATAATGATTTGTTTGGCACAGACCATACACCAGGTTTTGCAAGTGCTGCTCGCTATATGGCCCTTTCGATCAAACAGGCTGGCACACTGGCGCGTGATATGCAGAAAGTTGATCAGTATGTGATTTTCCAGTGCATTGGCCGTGAAGCCGGATGGCTGGCAGCTGCGACCGCAGTGGCAAAAGAAAAACCTTGCGACCCGCCACACATTATGTGTCTGCCGGAACGGCCATTTGATAAGGCCAAGTTCTTAGCAGATGTCAAGAAATGCTATGACGAATTTGGTTTTGTATCAATTGTTTGCGGTGAAGGCTGTACTTATGCTGATGGTACGCCGGTATCAGCTTCTGAGACTAAAGATAAATTCAACAATGTCGAATTTGGCGCCATGGGCGGAACTTCTGTTGCTATGATGCTGCATAGAATGATCGCTGACGAATTTGATTTCCGTGGTGAATTCCAGATTACCGAATCATTGCCAATGTGTGCCCAGGACCGTGCGGTTCAGCAGGATATTGATGATGCCTATACCTGTGGCGTAAAAGCTGTCGGGCTGGCAGCTGAAGGTAAGACCGGCTTAATGGTTTCTATGGTTCGCGAAAAAGGATCAGCTACCAGCACATTTAGCACCGCGGCTCTTAGCGATGTAGCAGTCAAGGCTAAACCAATGCCGGATGAATTCATTAATGAAGAAGGTAATTTTATTACTGATGCATTTTTGGAATATGTGCGGCCATTAGTTGGTGAAATGCCTGATTACAGCACATTGGCTTATAAGAAGTTTGAGCTGTAATTATAGAACGCCGATGACGCAAATTGTGCGGATCGTCGCAGATAATAAATTGATTAGAAGGCGTGGCTTTAAAGCTGCGTCTTTTTTTATCAGGCATATGGCATAGGTATGGCAAGGCAAAAGATGTAATGTTTAGCCAAGGGCCACTATTGGCGGATTATTGCCACCCGTAAAAAAAGGCTATGATGTCTAGTCATAGCCTTTTATGAAAATTCAGATTAGCTTAATAAAGTGGGAATTTGCCGCACATTTCTTTTACGCCGGAGGCGACTTTATTGATGGTGGTTTCATCTCCACCGCTTTTAAGAACTTCGTCGATCCAGTCGGCGATTTGTTTCATTTGATCTTTTTTGAGGCCACGGGTGGTAAGGGCTGGTGTGCCGATACGGATACCGCTGGCTTTCATTGGCGGACGTGGATCAAACGGGATAAGGTTTTTATTGACGACAATGCCAGCTTTCTGGAGCCACAGTTCGGCATCGGCACCGGTGAGGTCGGCATTGTATGGTTGGAGGTCAATTAACAGCAGGTGATTGTCTGAGCCACCAGAGCAAAGTCTGAAGCCATGGGATTTTAAGCCTTCGGCCAGTGCCTGGCAATTATCGAGAACCTGCTGCATATAAGTCTTGAATTCAGGTTTTAATGCTTCGCCAAAAGCGACGGCCTTGGCAGCAACTATATGGCAAAGCGGGCCACCTTGAAGACCTGGAAATACGGAAGAATTAACTTTTTTGGCATGTTCTTCTTTACACATTGTCAGGCCGGAACGCGGGCCACGCAGGGTTTTATGGGTGGTAGTTGTGACAATATCACAGACAGGAACCGGACTTGGATGCAAGCCGGTGCAAACTAATCCTGCGATATGGGCGATGTCAGCCATCACTTTGGCATCGACAGAAGTTGCAATTTCGGCGATTTTCTCAAAATCAATGGTACGAGGATATGCACTAGCGCCGCAGACGATAAGTTTAGGCTTATGCTCTTTAGCAAGGCTGGCCATGGTATCATAATCGATGGTTTCGGTGTCTTTGCAAACGCCATAGCTAACTATATTATATAGTTTGCCACTGAAATTGAGTCTAAAACCATGGGTGAGGTGGCCACCATGGTCTAATGACATAGCTAAAACAGTGTCGCCGGGGTTGACAGTGGCGAAATAACCAGCCATATTAGCCTGGGAACCGGAATGAGGCTGAACATTGGCATGATCACAGCCAAAAAGCTGTTTTGCCCTTTCTATAGCGAGAGATTCGACCTGATCGACGTTTTCACAGCCACCATAATAGCGTTTGCCGGGGTAGCCTTCAGCATATTTATTAGTAAGACAGCTGCCAGCAGCGGCCATAACTGCTGGGGATACGTGGTTTTCCGAAGCAATAAGCTCAAGGGTATTTTCCTGGCGATGGTGTTCCTTGCCAATAAGGTCAAAAATAGCGGGGTCGACATTTTTCAGATTTTCGCCGGTTCCGTACATGGTAAACTCCTATTCTATATGGATTTATCAAAATATAATGCTTTAGGGGGAAATAGCATTTAAAAGGTATCTTAGGAAATATATTCTTGTATTACAAGTATTTTTAGGGAAATAAGAAGTTGATAGACAAAAACCGCGAGATATTATAGCTAGGAGCCGAAAAATGATTAATCTGATATTTTTACCATAAAAATACAGATTATTCATTTATCGGTAGTACTTAAATGTCATAAAAACAACGCAAGTTCAATAAAACTTTAATTTTTTTTAATATTTTTTTTGTAAACATAGGGGACTCGTAACGATTGAAACGCCATTGTTGGGCTTAAAAGTGGCTCAAAAGCTAATAATCGATATATTATCGGCAAATTACAGGAATAATCTTTTTAAAAGGATTGACAATACCTAGGGTTTTCACTATAATTAAAGGTGACAAGAGAGGTCTTATTATGTTATATGACCATAAATGCCTAATAAATAAAGTGTTTACATTACAATATTGAGAAAAAGGAGATTTGAAATGAAAAAAGTTGTTCTGTGTTTACTAATAATTTTGGTTGCAACAGTAACCGCCAATGCAGCAGTTACTGCCCCGGCTACTGATACAATTACCGCAACAGCAACCAACTGGAATGGCACCTTAACCCTGCCACAATTTGACCCAGATGCTCACAAAGCTACCCCAACCGATACAGTTACACTTAATTTTGTAACTTTGACTTTGGATAGTGGCGTTAGTGGTGTTATTAAATTTGAAAGCCTTGACAGTGCACCTGCTTCTGTTACTGGCAATCTTGTTGCCAATGTTACCATTACAGGTGCTGGCACAACTCTAGCAACAGCTCCAACTGCTACTAAAACTGAAACTGTAGCCGCTTATGATGGTAACACTGATTTTGCTGGTGCATCAGGTAGAACTTATACAGACCTTAGTGGTTCAGATAGTGCTAGCACTGATCTTACTACTGATGCTGAAAAAGCCCCGTTTATTGGCCTAGGCACAATTGACTTTGCAGTTACTGCAGTTGGCGCTTCAAATGGTGCAGGTCCTGGTAATCTTATGCTTGGCTTCAATACACTGGCTAACGCATCAGCAACTGTTACTTACAACTATACTTCAATCCCAGTTCCAGAACCAATGACAATGTCATTACTGGCTCTTGGTGGCCTGGCTATTGTAAGACGCAGAAAATAAGCATAAAGCTTAAGATATTTTAGAATTCAAAAGCCCTTTTGGTATGTTATATCAAAAGGGCTTTTTTATTGAATAACAGTTTTTTTTGGGTCAATGGCGTATTGGGCTTGACCTGTATATGATTTTAGGTTAGACTGCTTGATTAATATTATTATAGGATTAATATTTCTATAATTACTTTACTAATAACAGGATAAATGAATTATCGATATGAATGATAAAATTATTGGACAAGCAATAACTTTTGATGATGTGCTTTTAACGCCAGCAGCGAGCGATTTTCTGCCAAAAGATGCAGACACTCGGACAAGACTGACTCGCAACATCAATTTGAACATTCCCCTTATAAGCTCTCCGATGGATACCGTAACCGAAGCGGCTCTTGCCATCGCATTGGCTCAGGAAGGCGGCATTGGCGTTGTCCACAAAAACCTCACCATTGAAGCTCAGGTTCGCGAAGTTGACAAGGTCAAACGCAGTGAAAATGGGGTAATTATTGACCCGGTGACACTGAGGCCAAATGACCCGGTATCGGCAGCCCGAAAGCTAATGACAGAACAGAATATTTCTGGCATACCTATTGTTGAAAATAGCAAGCTAGTTGGCATAATGACCAAACGTGATCTGGCATTTCTCAAAGATGACGATCAGTCGCTCAGAGCGGTAATGACCTGCAAAAATCTTATTACCAGCTCGGCAGATACTACTTTGGAACAAGCTGAAGATATACTTAATAAGCACAAAGTAGAAAAACTGTTGTTGACTCATGATGATGGGACTTTAGCTGGCTTAATTACTATGCGTGATATCGAACGTGTTCATCAGTTTCCAAACGCCAATAAAGACGCTCGTGGGCGTCTGCGGGTTGGTGCCTCGATTTCAGTTCATGACATTGAACGTGTCGAACAATTAATTAGCAAAGATGTTGATTTCATTGTTGTCGATTCGGCTCATGGCCATTCAATCCATGTCGTCGAGACTGTTAAAGAAATAAAAAAACGCTGGAAAATTGATGTCATTGCCGGCAATGTCGCGACCTATAATGCCGCTAAAGACCTTATTAATGCTGGTGCTGATGGTATCCGCGTTGGTATTGGACCTGGTTCGATATGCACAACTCGTGTTGTCTCAGGTGTAGGAGTACCACAGGTTACCGCAATCATGGAATGTGCCCGTGCAGGTGACGAAGCTGACGTGCCAGTCATAGCTGACGGTGGCATACGTCATAGTGGAGATATAACCAAGGCTATCGCCGCTGGAGCGTCAAGTGTAATGCTAGGCTCGCTTTTGGCGGGTTTGGATGAATCACCTGGGAAAATGGTAATTTACAAAGGCAGACGCTTTAAGGAATACCGTGGGATGGGATCTATCGGAGCAATGCTAACTGGTGGTGGCGCAAGGTATGGACAATATACAAAACAAGCCAGCAAATATGTGCCTGAAGGAGTGGAAGGTCGTATACCATATCGTGGACCACTTTCAGAATATGTATACCAGTTGATTGGCGGATTACGCTCTGGTATGGGATATTGCGGTACACCAAGCATTGAATCGCTACGAAAAGATTCAAAATTTTATCAGATCAGCGCCGCTAGTGTTGTTGAAAACCATCCGCATGATATTGCTATAACTCATGAAGCACCAAACTATTCAGGCTCAACCTGGGGACAATAAAATGATTAGAAAAGGATTTCTAACTCGAAATTGCGACAAAATATCTATGGCTTTTATCTTTTCAATGGTGGTGATTAACACTGGCTGTTGCGTGAATTTACCTTGGAAAAAATCACCGCCGACAACAATGGAAACTGCCATAGCGGGTGCTGAAGTTGACATTACTAATCGAGGCTGGGCTGAGCAGGCTGTATATTATGAAAATATTGGCATTCAGCATCGTCCTTTATATTTCTCAGTCTACAATGAATATGTCAAAAGCCCGACTTTTACCAAGAAAAAAAAGGTTCAAGAACAATTTGATGCTGTAATGGAACGGCTGAGTTTCAATGTGGATATGTTGCTTTTGCCAATTTCAATGTACAAAGACAAACCCATAACTTCTCAAATAAGCCGTAGTAATCTACCTGTACAACCGCTTGCTTTTGAGATTCCGGAAAACTAATACCAGCATAAAAGTTGGTTACAATCATTCCATTTATTTATTCAAAGGTTTATAAAATTGCAATCAGAACAAACCATCGCTATTCTTGATTTTGGCAGCCAATATGGTCAACTTATCGCAAGGCGAGTTCGTGAACATAATGTTTACAGCACAATCTGCAGTCATAAGATAAGTTTTGAAGAGCTACAGAGGATGAATCTCAAAGGCATTATCCTCAGCGGTGGGCCAGCCAGTGTATATGCTGATGGTGCGCCAAAATGTGATGATAGAATTTTTGAACTTGGGGTGCCGGTTCTTGGGATATGCTATGGTATGCAAATAGCGTGTAATCTTCTTGGTGCCAATGTATCAACTGCAAAATCACGTGAATATGGATCGACTATCCTGCACTTAGAAGAAAGCGAAGGATTACTAGGCCATATTACCGCTGGTGAAAAAACGGTATGGATGAGCCATGGTGACCAGGTCAATGAACTGCCAGAGAGCTTTGTATCATTAGGCTCGACAGCAACGTGCCCCTTTGCAGTAGTCAAACACAAATCAGTGCCCT
Source organism: Phycisphaerae bacterium (assembly GCA_016342495.1). Taxonomy (GTDB): domain Bacteria; phylum Planctomycetota; class Phycisphaerae; order Sedimentisphaerales; family SM23-30; genus JAEIOG01. The sequence goes on along the minus strand of JAEIOG010000121.1, from coordinate 5,596 downwards.
TCTATGGTGTACAGTTCCATCCAGAAGTTACCCATACGCCTTGTGGCGTGCAAATATTCGACAATTTCCTGTATGACATCTGCCAATGTGATGGCTCATGGAAAATGGGTAATTATATCGAACAGGCATGTGAAGATATTCGTATGCAAGTTGGAAGTAACACTGTCATTTGTGGTTTAAGTGGCGGCGTAGATTCATCAGTAACAGCAGCGTTACTGCACAAAGCAATCGGCGATCAATTGGTATGCATCTTTGTTGATAATGGCCTATTGAGAAAAGGAGAAAGAGATTATGTCGAAACGACCTTTAGAGATCACTTTCAGCTTAATTTGCGCGTGGTGGACTGGTCCGAACAGTTCCTGTCAAGGTTGGCCGGTGTTACGGATCCACAGCAGAAGCGAATTATCATTGGCCATGAATTCATTGAAGCCTTCGCATCCGAAGCCACCAGTATACCCAATGCAAAATTCCTCGCTCAGGGAACACTGTATCCCGACGTCATCGAATCCGGCAGCAAAGACGGTAATCCCGCGGCCAACATTAAATTGCATCACAACGTTGGAGGCCTGCCAGAAAAACTTGGATTTGAATTAGTTGAACCTTTACGAGATCTCTTTAAAGATGAAGTTCGGGCAATGGGCAAGATATTGGGCTTACCTGAAAAAATGGTATGGCGTCACCCATTCCCTGGTCCGGGTCTTGCAGTTCGTATCGTAGGAGATATTACAGAAGAACGTTTAGCGGTTCTGCGTGAAGCGGATGAAATATTAATAGATGAAATTACAGCGGCTGGCTTATATCGCAGTATCAGTCAGGCTCTAGCGGTACTGTTACCTATCCGTGCGGTAGGAGTTATGGGTGATGGGCGAAGCTATGATCAGGTTGTCGCTATTCGTGCTGTGGAGACTACCGATTTTATGACAGCGGACTGGTTCCATATTCCTCATGAAGTGTTGGCAAGAATTTCCAGCCGCATTATTAATGAGGTAAAAGGGATTAATCGCGTTGTTTATGACATATCAAGTAAACCTCCAGCGACGATTGAATGGGAATAATTTACTTAAATTTACAAATTTAAAACACCCTATGTAAATATAGGGTGTTTTTTTTTGCAAAAATGCAAGTTACCCAAGTTAACGGTGGTACTGAAAAATCGAGTAAAAATATGCATTACAAGGCCATAAATAGCACTTATTGATTTATGTAAAATACGTACCTTTAAGCACTTATAGCCTAATCGGAAAAATTTACCTAAATTCACATTAATAATCTGGACAAAATATAAAAAAAGGTTAAATTACCCCAATAAGATTTATTCTTAATAGCCATTTATAGTAAGAACAGGCACATATTGGATAAACCAAGTATGTTTTGTTTTATATTTGACGTTAGCTCCTCTGGTACTTTATTTTACTTTTTTAAGAATCTCTACCTATGATGCGCATCCTTAGCTTGAGTATTAGACCAATACTGGTAATATTTTTTGTTATTCAACCAGTCCTGGCTATTATTACACATCCAGATAATGAACCCACGATGCAATGGACCTCACATCCGCCAGATTCGGTTGTTGGCCGCTGGTCTACAAATGCGTCTTGCGTTGCAATAGCTCCAAATTATGTTATCACCACAATACATCAAAATGGTACCGAAGGCCTTACTGTCACTATAGATTCGAAATCTTATGTTGTAGACCGTATATGGGTATTACCTGCTGCTAGTTGTGGGATAAACCCGGATATCAGGCTGGCAAGGCTAAAAGATGCTAATCTTGCTAACTATGTTCCTTTGTACAAAAAAAATAATGAATGCGGGAAATACACCGTAATTGGCGGCTTTGGTAAAGGTCGCGGCGAAAAAATGCTGGCTGACGATGGAGAAGCATACGCTTATCAATGGGCTCCTGGGGCAAATGATACTTTCCGCTGGTGTAGCAACACTATTGATAATGTATTTTTTGATATGCACATAAATTGCCCTAATGATGTGATATTAACTGGCGACCTGATTCAGGCCGATTTTGCCCCAATTCCCTATGATGGCATCCATCCAGTTACTCAATATGAAGGTATTATAACCCAATTTGATTCTGGAGGAGGTTGGTTTATCTTTGATGATGGTCTCTGGAAAGTCGCCGGGCTTAGCAATCTGGTCAGTCATAATGGTTATGGTCAATTTCGTTCACCTGTTTGTACGGAAACCGTATCTCCCGACGAATTCTACGCTATGCGGGTCAGTAGATACGCAGAATATATCGAAAAAATTATCCAGGAACAGCAAATGCTCCTACAGCGTGATTTCAATGATGATGGCTCGGTCGACCTACTCGACTTCCAGTTGCTTTCTTCGCAATTACATAATGCCCCTACTGGCAAATTCGATATCAACAATGATGGCATTATCGACAATAACGACATTCAAGCCTTATTCCATTGTTGGCTCAAAAAGTATTGACATCAGATAAATTCATAATCTGGATATTGATCTTATGAAAATAGCATAATAGTTTTCTGGATTTACTGGCATATATATATTATTATATTATTTGATTAACATTTATCGCTATATTTGAGGGTAAGATATGAGTCAATTAATAGAAAAAATAAATCAGGGACAAACGCTTATTTCTGACGGAGCGATGGGCACTTTTTTACAGGCAATGGGTTTAGAGCCAGGCCAATGCCCAGAAAAATGGAATATCGACCAGCCCGAAAATGTTGCTTCGATTGCGAAAGCGTATTATGACGCTGGAAGCGATATTTGTGAAACTAATAGTTTCGGCGGTACCAGCTATAAAATCAAACACTATTTCTGTAATGATACTGATGAACAAATAAACCAAAAGGTTACTCTTTATAATCAAAAAGCCGCTGAGATTGCGAAATCTCAGGCAAATGAAAAACAATTAGTATTCGGCTCGGTGGGCCCTACGGGACAGATGATTTTTCCATTAGGAACAGAAAAGCCAGAGCAGGTTTATGAGGCATTTGCAGTTCAAGTTAAGGCATTAGCCGCCGGCGGTGCTGACGCAATTTGCATAGAAACCATGACCGCTCTTGAAGAAGCTGAGCTAGCATTAAAGGCCGCCAAAGATCATACCACCCTGCCGGTGATTGTAACATTTACTTTTGATAAAGGTCGCAAAGGCTATCGGTCAATGATGGGAGTTTCGGTTGAACAATTTGTTGAACATTTCACCAAAGCTGGCGCTGATATCATAGGTTCAAACTGCGGCAATGGCATAGACAATATGGTTGAAATCTGCCAATTACTAAAGCAAAATACTGATAAGCCCATTATGATCCAAGCTAATGCCGGGTTGCCAGTATTGGAAAATGGTAAAACCGTTTTCAAAGAAACCCCAGAAGATATGGCTGGCAAAGTTTCTCAGCTAATTGAAAATGGCGCAAAAATTATCGGTGGGTGCTGCGGGACTACACCGGAACATATTAAAGCAATGAAAGCCTGTACTGCCTAATTTCAAATAGTTTTATTGGATATCGTTTCCCATTGGTCAAAAATAACCCTTGTATTATCAATATTCGCTCCGGGGCCAAGCTCGAATTGGGCGATTATTCCTCCAGATGGGTCATAGAGGTGTTTGGCGACTTTGTCTACCGCCTGGCGAGCTATATTGGTATCAGATGACGGGATGATATGCTGACGATCAATTTCGCCCCAGAATGTAATTTTACCTTTGGCTATTTTAGCTAATTCTTCCATATCCATACAGAAAAGCTGGGAATTGACGGCATCGACCCCAACTTCAATTAATTCAGGGTAGATTTTTGTTATGCAGCCATCGCTGTGCATGAAAGTGAATTTATTATTGGCTTTTGCCAGGTCGCAATAGTCTTTATACAAAGGTTTGAATAATTCAGTCCAGATTTTTGGAGGAATCAATAAGTTAAGCTGACTACCCCAGTCATCCATAAAGAAAATCGCATCTACATCGGTGCTGGTCCAAAATTCAAGTTCAGCTAAATAAAACTCGTGGATTTTGCGAATAAGATTAAAAATGCCGCTTTCGGGGGTCATGATAGCCATCATAGCGTTTACAGTGCCGCAAATGAACTGCAAACGTTCCCAGGGTCTGGGTACACAATTAGCCAACACAAATTGATCTGTCTCCCGACAATATTTATTTATCGAATCTCGCGAAAGCTGTGGATTAGAGGGCAATATCTCATAAGGGAAATTCAAAGGGGATAAATCATTTATGTCAGTTACTATTGGGCTTTTGACTTCGCCTGTTACACCCTGCTGTCGATTTTCATATATACATCCCCATTCATCGGTATATTGGCCTAATGCATAGGCATCGCCTTTGATAATTGGACTGGGATTATAATAACATAATTCAGCAGGTACGGTAACAATATCATTGGGGTAATCACGTTCGATTTGGGCTAACTGGTCTGGAAATCGCTGTTGGGCCCAAGGCAAAACCCATAGCTGACGGCCAATTCTGGAAGGATTTTTAAAGGTTAAAGTATCACGAATTATCTCTCTGGAAGTTTGAGTCATGTTAATTCCTTTATTTGTATTTTAACCAGCAGGAAGACATATACATAACATACCAGTACCAAAACGTCACAATCAAGTTTATTTTGAATAATTACGATATTTTTATAGAGGATTAATACACGGCGTTTTGGTAGGCCCACATTATTGTGAGGATAAAGAAGAAAAAAAGAATATATGTTTAACAAAAAGCGATTTATAGCAATTATAATAGGGCTTGCTCAAAAACGCAATAAATGGTTCAGGAAATATTTATTTGTATGATTTTCATTGTATTGGCATGGCGTGTTTATCTGGCTAAGGTGGTAATTGTGGGTTGTTTTGGGTTGTTGTCGCAGAGACAGCCACAAATAATATGCAAAAAAAGATATGGCCGCCAGGATTTTCTCCAGATTCATCACAATGAACGTTAGTGAAATTGTGCTCACGGAAGTTTCTGCTAATTTCGACATTATCAGGCCCAGACTAAAGCGTCTTTTGCCCTGGCCAAACTTGCCTTCGACCGGAATCCGGCCGACTTCATCTTGATATTGTTGTTGCCTAATCGCTTTGCGTTTTTCTTTATCTGCAGATGGTCTTCCTAAAGCGGGACCTGACAATCTAATATCATTCTCTTTACAAAATTTACGATTTTTGCTGGTGCGATAAATCTGGTCAGCATGGACAGATTCAGGATAGCAGCCCTGGCGATCTTTATAACTTTTAATTTGATCGATCAGCTCGGTTGATTCATTATAACTATCGAAATTAATCGTATCGCAATGACAAAAGCCATCGACCAGACTAATAGAAACTTTCGCACCAAACTCAACTTTAGTTCTGGCTTTGCCACGAACAATTGGTCTGATATGGGGCTGAGCGATACTGACAATTCTATCCTGAATTTTATGAGATTTATTTTCGTACATCCAAAGTTGTTGGCGATAAAGTTCGCTAATAATTAAAAGCTTGCGATAGAGGACATTATCCAAAAGTGCCAGTAAACCATTCCTAACTAGCGTTTTAATGGATTTTAGATTTCTGTCGACATAACCCAACTGTTGTCGAATAGCTTTACGAATCTTCTTATGGC
>JAEIOG010000001.1 GCA_016342495.1 Phycisphaerae bacterium | reverse complement strand
TCGCGCAAGTTGCCTATTTTAACATTTTGTTTATTTCTCCAAATTCTTCAATTAAATTTCATGCGTTAGCCCTGCAAGTACCGGTAGAAATGCTTTACTTGTGGCGGGAAATCTGCTATACAGGGGTTCTTTGAGGCTATAAGGCCTTAAATGTTTATCAATATAATTGAAACTAAATGACGATAGGAGACGAAATGTCCGCACCGAAAGAAGTTGAAGTTGGAACCGTATTTAGACCAAAATTTGGCGCTGATGGCCTTATTTGTGCAATCGCTCAGGATGCCACCAATGGCCAGATACTTATGGTTGCTTATATGAATGAAGAAGCTTTGTCAGAAACTATCAAAACCGGTAATGCTATTTATTTTAGTCGTTCACGGCAGAAACTCTGGCGTAAAGGTGAACAGTCTGGACATGTTCAGAAAGTCCAAAAGATTCTGGTTGATTGCGATCAGGATTGTCTTATCCTGAAAGTTTCTGTCGATCAGGGCCAATGTCATGTTGGATACCAGAGCTGTTTTTATCGTCAGCTGAAATCCGACAGTGCGACTGAGTTGGAATTCAATGCTGAAAAGGTTTATGATCCTAATGAAGCGTATAAATAATCCTTAGACTTTGCCCCTCATTTTTTTGATTGGGGGGCATTTATAATACTGCCGCCAATGGCAGTAATACAACATTCTCCAGGCATAATTATGCGATACTATCCCATACTGATTTTATTTTTGTTAACATTAGCAGGTTGTCCTAATCCGAATGCCAATAGTACAACGACACTTATTCGTGATAGGGATGAATATTCGGCTAATGCTTATAAGTATAAGCCTTATTATCAAAAATCCAATTTGAGCAATTATAGTAATTCTAATGCTGCTCAGGCGACTGCAGGCAAATCGATGGGCAATGTTATTGTTGTCGTTGACCCCGGTCATGGCGGTAAAGATCCCGGCACTCGTTCAGCTACTGGTGTTCAAGAAAAAAAAGTAGTGTTGAATATCGCATTGCACTTGCGTGATATTTTGAGCTCGCGCGGAGCCAGAGTCATAATGACTCGTAGTAATGATGCTTATATTTCACTGGATCGAAGGGCAGATATTGCTGAGGAAGCTAATGCAGATTTATTGGTTTCGATTCATGCCGATTATGTTTCCAATAAATCTATTTCTGGGGCGACGGTCTTAGTTGGTAAGACTGCTTCATCGCAAAGTAAGGCTGCCGCTGTTGCAGTCGATAGAGCGTTGAACGATGCTGGTATAGCGACTCGTGCGACTCGCGCTCAGGGACTCAGGGTTTGTCAGGGCCATTCCAGACCGGCAATCCTGGTGGAAACCGGTTTTATGTCAAACACTACCGAAGCACTGCGATTAGTTAATCCATGGTATCAAAAGAAAGTTGCCACGGCAATAGCTGATGGCTTGACGAATTATTTTAGATAGATAGATTGTCTGTGTTGGGGGATTGCATAGGCGCGTTTTTGTGGGGCCCTAATGCTTAGATATATATTATTCGTTTTGGTGGCTTTTATAGCTGTTTCTGGGTGCGATAGAGATGGTGGACAAGTTATTTCTCTTGAAAAAGTTGATTATCTTGAGAAAATGAACCAGCATGTCAGACCGCAAGGGGTCTCTGAAGATAAAAATGGGATGATATATTTAGATAAATCGATAAGTCTTTATGTTAAAACTGAAGATTTGTATTTTGATGGATATGGTTTTGATCGTGGTAAATATTCAGATGAACAACTTAGTGAGTTTAGACATTGGATAGAGGATAATGAACCGGCGTGGGAAGAATTTCAAAAATTTTCAAAGTCACAATATAGTTGGCCCAAATACGAATTAATGGATGATGGGGATTTTGCAGGCACCATTGATTTTTCATCAAATCTGTTTAGTGTAAGGGAGATTACTAAAATGGTAGCTTCTCGGGCTGATTTAGCAATATTGGATGGCAATGTAAATGATGCCATCAATATTTATTGTTTATTAATCGAAAATGCAAAGAAAATGTACAGGGAAGAATTTACATTAATTGAACAGATTATTTGGATGTCAGTTGGTGGTATAGGATTTGACGGATTGAAATTTATTATAGATCATTGTGAATTAAATGATAAACAATTAGGCGGTATTGAGCAGGAACTTAAGCGAATATACCCAGCAGGTTTTGTAAACTACCCAAGTTCAGGGGAAAAGCTTCATTATCTATTCACCATTGAAAACGGATTTGACGAAAAGGGCGAAGTGAAAATTGAGTTTCTAACACAGGTAGTTGCTATAGATACTATGCTTGGGGAGGAGGTATATCTGGATTTTGATGAAATTGCGAAATTACATGCAAGTAAAGAAGAAACCATAGCTGCCTTGCAAAAACAATGGGATTATTTTGAAGGAATCAAGGCAGACCAGCTAACACCTTATGAAATACATTCCAGGAATATTGACACCAATAAGGTTATCTCTGAATTGGATCAGGAAAAGTATTTTGTCCTTACATATGAGTCTGAAATATTAGGTGGCTTCCTTTTTTCACATGTGCAAGATAGAAGGAAAGCGGAATTTGATTCTACGATGGCGATTTTAGCGGTAAAGCGATTTGAGATAAAAGAAAATACGCTACCCGGCAGTCTGACTGAATTAGTTGACAAAGGGTATCTTGGGAGTTTGCCGATGGATCCATTCAGTGATGGGCCTTTGGTATACAAGAAAAATGAAAATGATTTTCTTCTTTATAGTGTTGGGGAGAATTTTAACGATGATGCTGGCAAAAGCTGGGACTATATTAACGATAAAGATTGTGATGACATGGTATATTGGCCAGTAGAAGATAGATGGGTAGATTGGGATAATTTGGATTAAAGTAAATATGAATAATAAAAATAAAAATGACGTTGAAGTTGAGATTCGTACGGCTACGATTGATGATCTGGCAGATATTTTTCATTTGGGCGAAATTGTGTTTACGTCTCAGGAGGTATCGAATCTCTATCGTACCTGGGATGAATATGAAGTCACCCATTTGTATAACAGTGAAGCGGAATATATGTTAGTAGCTATAGTTGACGATGTTCTGGTTGGCTTTGCATTGGGGACGACTATAGAAAAAAATCGTTCGGCATGGAATTATGGTCATTTACTTTGGCTGGGGGGGGATCCTGATTATGGACGCTTGGGGGTTGCCAGTCAGCTTTTTGAGCGTTTTAAAGAGCTTATGGTTGAAGCTAATGTGCGGATGTTACTAGTTGATACTCAGGCTGACAATGACGGTGCAATAAGATTTTTCCACAAAAAAGGTTTTACAAATCCTGTAGATCATGTGTATATGACAATGAAGTTACGTAATAAATCAAATAAAGGGTCTAGAAATTCATGAAAATGAATTTTATGGTTTTGTGAAAATATGGAAAATATAATAAAAAAAAGCAGACTTAAATCACTTTTTCGCAATATGGTCGACATCTATAGCCCTTCGGGCAAGGAAGAAGATATTACCGAGTTTTTAGCCAGCTATTTGCACGAAAAAGGATTGCCGGTAACCTTGAGAGAGGTAAGTGATGGCCGTCGGAATGTAGAGGTGGTCTTTAGCGATAAAGCACCATCGGTTGCTTTTATTGGCCATATTGACACTGTGCCGGCTTTTGATATTGATGATTATGAGTTTGCCGAACAGGATGGCAGGGTTTATGGCTTGGGGACGGCGGATATGAAAGGTGGCTGTGCTGCCATGATCGAAGCTTTTGTTTCTCAGGTTCAAACCGGCCGTATTCCTCATGATGCCGGGCTTTTTCTGGTTGTAGGTGAAGAAGAAACCGGGGATGGCACGGCGGCCTTAATTAAATCGCGATCTTTTCCCTGGGCGATAGTTGCTGAGCCAACCGATTTAGCGGTTTGTTTGGGGCATTATGGTTATAGTGAAATGCTTGTGCAGTCTCATGGTACCAGACGCCATGCTTCCTTAGGCAGTCAGCAATACAATGCGGTATTTAGTATGTTGCAAATGTTGCTAAAACTGGCAGAGTTTATCACTAGTGATTATAGTCAGGTGGTTATGAATATTCGGGATATTCACAGTTCTTCGGCAGGTTTTGCGGTTCCGGGAAGTTGTGAAAGCTTCGTTGATTTTCATTTGCCACCAGAAATTCAGGTGCGGAAGATTACCAAGAAAATCAAGGCTTTGGTTGAAGAGGCATTTAGTGATTCGCTGTTGACAAATTATTCGATAGAGTTTCCAACGATGGCCAACAGCTATCAACTGGAAGATAAGGGATTGTTACCTGAGATTTTGCAAAAGATTTACGGTCAATTGGGTTACCAATGGCATCCAACAGCGTTTCGCAGTCATTCTGATGCTAATTTACTGTGGCAGGCTAATTGTAGTCCGATTATCCTTGGTCCCGGTCAACTTGAAGCGGCCCATACTCGTGATGAATCGATAGACTTTGAGCAGGTTGTTCAAGCTGCCCAGCTTTATCGGGAGATTCTGGAATCGCTGATTAGTAGATCGAAATAATCACACACATTCTATTGGCTACCAAGGTAGAATCCGGTTTGGGTTGGCTGATTATAGCCGGTATTTTGCCAGGTAACTGACATTCTATAGATATGGTCGTGCATGAGGGTAGGGAATTTGTGGCTGGTTGGAATAGTGGTTGTGTAGATACGCAAGGTTTTATTATCTTTTGTCCGCCAGATTACTTCTTCCCGCCAATCGCCAAACATGTCGGCATATAAACATGGATTAGCTTTCGTACTGTTATTGCTGGCACAATCGGTCGCCGTTAGCAGGCGTTGGCTGGTAGAATCCTCAAATTGCCATTTATCGATTGTTATGTCATTGAGCAATTCTCGCGATAAATCGCCATCCCACCAGATAGCCATATTGCATGAATTGGGGCGTTTATCTGAAATTTTAATGCCTTTACAGTTGTATAATCCTGAAATATTTTTACCAGAGGTCCAGCATTCATAACCTTTGTACCTTGGGTCGATATCAGCGGCCAAGCCCCGGCCTACATCGGGGCTGGGTAATGACCATAGAATTTCCCCGGTTGCCGCATCACGTAAATTAACGCCATGATCATGCTTACAATGTTCATGGATGGCAAATACTTCTAATCCCTTTCGGGTTGGGTCGATGTCGGCCAGATGCATTGCATCACCATGGCCCAAACCTGTGGAATACAATCCCTTGCCATCATCGTCAATCGTGCAAGCACCAAAAATGATTTCATCTTTACCGTCATTATCAATATCGCCTACGCTTACTCCGTGATTTCCTTGTCCAGCATACTTATTGTTTGATTCAGAATAATCGCTATCGAAAGTCCAGCGATTAGTTAATTTACCATCGCGGAAATCCCATGCAGCTATGACAGAGCGGGTGTAGTATCCCCGTGACATGATTAGTGAAGGGCGATTGCCATCAAGATAGGCGACAAAACCCAGGAATCGGTCGACACGATTGCCATAATTATCGCCCCAATTGGAGACTTTTCCCCGTGGGGGGATATAATCAGTGGTTGCTAATTCTACTCCGGTTAAGCCATCGAAAATTGTTAGGTATTCCGGCCCGGCTAATATATAGCCTTTAGAATTACGGTAGTCAGTGTCTTTATTGCCTATAACTTTGCCGTTAGCATCGATGGAACCATCGGCGGTTTTGCAGGCGATTTCAGCTTTGCCATCGCCATCAAGGTCATAAACTATGAATTGAGTGTAATGTGCCCCTTCGCGAATATTTTTACCAAGATTGATTCGCCATAAGAACGTTCCATCTAGCTTATAAGCTTCCAGAAGGGCCGGGGTAGTTTTACCTGATTGAGAATTATCTTTGCTGATACCAACCTGATGTAAAATGATTTCATAATCGCCATCACCATCAAGATCTCCCACGGAAGCATCGTTTGGGGTGTAGTTTTGTGGGGTTTTGAGGGGAATTGAGATATATTGCTGGATGGGAGAATTGGGATAAATTGAGTATTTTTGGCTGGGTGGCAGCATTTTATTATTAATTACTGGGCTGACATAGTATGAGTTTTTTTTAGTAGGGTTGGCTGTGGTATCGATGAAATTAGTGCTGTTTTTGATAGGTTTGTTGTTCAGTTTAATAGCTTTGGAGTTTTCGGAGATGCGATAAATGTTAAAAGTCAGATCAGCAGGATCGGTGCCAAGTAATCGCCAACTAAGAAATATTTCATTATTTCCACGATTGATGGCGATTAATCCACGGGAAAGCTTTTCTATTTGTTGCTGTGAATACACATAGGGATTAAATATTATAAATAAGCATAGAATATGGAGATATGGATGGTATTTTTTGGTTTTCATGCTTATCCTTATTTTGAATTAAAAAAGGGCTAAAACATTTAGTTTGCTTTAGCCCTCTATTAGAAAGGAGAATTGTTATATCATTTTTGTTATGCCAGGAATTGCTACTGGGCGTTCTTCCAGATCGCCCAAGACTGGATTTTGTGGTACCAGTTCAAGCTTGGATGCATTAAGGGCCCAGTCGAATTTTATTTCACGGCCAGTATAAGCACTCATGCGGCCAAGAATAGCTGTCATCGTACTTTCGGCTACACGAACACCTTCGTTTAGATATTGACCACCTTTGATGCTGGCTACAAGGTCTTTGTGTTCCTGCACATAAGGATTTGGCGAACCGTCGAAGTTAGTTTTTTTGCCATCAATCAAGATTTGGCCATTGCTGCCATTGGTAGCGATCCTGCCTTTAGTGCCGACGATGTATTCGGAGACACGATTAGAGCAGCCACTACTCTGGCGACACATGCTCATGACTTTAGCACCATTTTCATATTCAAATTCGATAGCGAAATGATCCCAGATATTACCCCATTTAGGATCGGTACGTTTTTGACGACCACCCATGCCATAGGCTTTAACCGGATGGCCACCCATGGCCCAGTTACATACATCAATATTATGAACGTGTTGTTCTACAATATGATCACCTGACAGCCATGTGAAATATAGCCAGTTGCGGCATTGGTATTCCATTTCAGTCCAGCTGGCTTCTTTGCCGCGATGCCAGAGTTCTCCACCATTCCAGAAACATTGACCAGCAACAGGTTCGCCGATAACCCCAGCTTCAACTTGACGTATAATGTCAATATAATGTTTTTGATGACGGCGTTGTGTCCCTGCTACAATCGAAAGTTTTTTGGTTTCAGCTAATTTTGAAGCAGCGATAACTTTGCGAATGCCAGCAGGATCGGTTGCGACTGGTTTTTCCATGAAAACATGCTTGCCAGCATTGACAGCCATTTCCAAATGACGAGGGCGGAAGCCTGGAGGACATGCCAGAATTACCATATCTATGCCGCTATCGAGGACTTTTTGGGCGCCATCAAAACCAGTGAACGTGGTCTCAGGCGTAACTTTAACACGATCTGCGAAATCCTTTTTCAGTCGGTTGAGCGAGCCATCGACTCGGTCTTTGAACAGGTCGCACATGGCGACGATTTCGACATCTGGGGAGGCTTCCAGGCAGTTAATGGCAGCGCCGGTACCACGGCCACCTGCGCCGATCAGGCCAATTTTGATTTTTTCATCGCCGGCGGCAAAGATGTTTTTTGAGCTCATGGCTGTCAGTGCGATAACTGAAGCTGATGTTTTCATGAAATTTCTACGACTTAATTGATCATTACCCATTTTTAATTCCTTTATTTTGTTGATCCAATCCGATATTAGTGTCGGTTTGAAGGGCATAAGACAGAAGGCACAGGAACGAAATGTGCCTGTCATATTCATTATAGTTTTACATTATTGATTTAGAAGTCATCGCATTGGCGGTATGCTGCAAGCAAAGCTTTTTCGCCTTCGATACCACCTTTGCTGACACCATGTTCCATGCAAAGAACACCTTTGAATCCGCGATCATGGATATGTTTGAAGATATTCTTATAGTTGATTTCTCCGGTGCCAGGTTCACGCCTTCCGGGGGTATCACCTAGATGGAAAGCGCCAATTTCATTCCATGACATGTCGATATTGTGGATTAGATTACCTTCGGTGATCTGCTGATGATAAAGATCATTTACAATTTTCATGCAGGGGCTGTTAACCGCACGGCAGATCATATAACTCTGTGGCATTCTCTGTAAGAAAACGTCAGGGTGATTAACATAGATATTAAGAGGTTCAAGCACACCAACAAGGCCTGCAGGTTCAAGTATTTCAGCACAACGTCGCAGATTATCAATGACATTTGCAGTCTGATACTCAATGTGTAGTTTTTTGTCGTAGCCACCTGGGACAATCAGGCCCCATTTGCCACCGGTTCTTTTGGCTGTTTCGATGCCAATTTTAATGTCTTTGATAGCAGCGTCCATAGCATCTTTATCATTAAGAGTAAAAGCTTTGGTTTGTTGGTTAGCTACTAAAATGAAAGGACCAAGCATCATATCATGTTTTTGGAGTTCTTTTGCGATTGCTTCCTGTTCGGCGGGGCTTCTGCGGACGAGCCAATTGTCGAAAATAGCGGTAATACCCTGGTCAGCCATGAATTTGATGTTATCGATAGGGTCTTTGCCGGCATGAGCTTTGAATGAACCCAGCCCTGGGGCATATCTAAGTTTCATTTTCCCGGTATTAGGCGGATCTTCTTGTGTATTTGCACTTACGCTACAGGCAGCAGATGCTGAAACAGCAGCAGATGCAGCCAGAAAAGCTCTTCTATTCATTTCATAAACTCCGTTAAAAATAGGGGTTAAGTTATTTATAAAACACATATTTAAAGATGAAAATTGATTTTTACATACCTGATAATATAATTATTGGGCTGAAAACATCAAGATTCTATAGCGAAATTTCCATGGTTGAATTACTTAGTAAGGAAAAATGGTTAAGTTTTGATATATTCACAAAAAACATTTGCACGTCTAAAATAAGCAAAAATATCATTCATTGAGCTAATAACAGTGTTTTTATTGGAACAAGGGCTTGGTGGGGGTGGATAAATGCTTGGTTCTAGATAAAAGTTTTGAAAATAATCTAAAATCAGGGTTGACATAAACTCAAAGGTGGCTATCATGTGCAACTCGTCAAGTAAATGACAGCGACGAAAACCTCGAAGCAAAAATGTCATAAGTGCTTGTCAGAAAATGATTTTTGAAAATTGAATATGGTTTAGAGCATCAAGAGATCAAAGTCAGATTTGCTTGTCAAGTCAGACAATTTCTAGAAAGTTTTTTTATTAGTTTTGCTGTCGCTTTTTTAAGCAACAAAAAAAACTTAAAAAAATATAAAAATGCTCTTGACGGGCTGGAGTGAAACAGTTAAAATGCTCCGCTCAAGTGAAAGAAAAAGTTTGATCAAAATGCTCTAAGTTGGGCTGAGAAAAAAACTTAAAAAAAACTTAAAACGCACTTGACAGCCCGAATGAAAGACGCTAAATTATCTAGCTCAAGTCGGTTGCCAAAGCGAAAGCTAAAAGCAACTGGGGCCATAAAGAAAAGGTTGACGAAAGTCGCCTGTTGGGCCAAATTAAGGGCTCATAGCTCAGTTGGCTAGAGCGCGCCGCTGATAACGGCGAGGTCGAAGGTTCGACTCCTTCTGGGCCCATTGTTTTATAAGTGAATACTGTGATGAGTCCGAAAGGGCCTGCTGTGAATGAAATGATGATTGCAGGATTTAATATAAGATGGCTTGGCTTTGTAGTCTTTGCTATCGCAATCCTCGGCTGGTTCGTTGGCTGGATCCGAGATAAGTTTGACTAGCTTTGAGCTGGTACGGACCATAAGAAATTAAGGGGCCGTAGCTCAGCTGGGAGAGCGGCTGGTTTGCAACCAGTAGGTCGTCGGTTCGATCCCGATCGGCTCCATAAAATTTGAAGTACAAAGCTTAATTGCTTTTTACTATATATTGTTCTTTGAAAAATGAATATGAGTAACTGATAGATTCGAATTACTAAATGAATTTATCGACGTTATCTTAACTGATAACTACGATAAACCAATTACAATAAATACTTACGAGTATTTGGTAATCGAACCATATTACAACAACACTGAAAGAAATCGAATTTTTAACAAAAATTTGGTTCTCAAGAAGTAGAAACTGATAAGAATTCCAATGGAATTCATCATACCTAGATAACTCATTGAATTGTAACTTGATCAACTTAGAAATAATGTGATCAAGCTAATAAGGGTACATGGTGGATGCCTTGGCATCAGGAAGCGATGAAGGACGCAGTAGGCTGCGATATCCTCGGTTAGCTGTCAAACAAGCTTTGATCCGGGGGTTTCCGAATGGGGCAACCCGTTATGGCTGGGCAACCAGACCGTTTCACTTCCGGCTGAATGTATAGGCCGGATAGAGCTAACGCAGGGAACTGAAACATCTAAGTACCTGCAGGAAAGGAAATCAAACGAGACTCCGTAAGTAGCGGCGAGCGAAAGCGGACATAGCCCAAACCAGGATTCGTCCTGGGGTTGCGGACTGTTGAGGAGTTACAAAAGTTAGGATAGCGGAAGTGTCTGGAAAGTCACACCACAGACGGTGATAGTCCCGTATGCGAAATCCAAAACTCTCCTTTGAGACAGTATCCAGAGTAGCACGATGCTCGTGAAACTTCGTGTGAAGCTGGGGGGTCCACCCTCCAAGGCTAAGTATTCCCTGATGACCAATAGTAAACCAGTAATGTGAATGAATGGTGAAAAGTACCCCTACAAGGGGAGTGATAAGTACCTGAAACCATGTACCTACAAGCAGTAGGAGCCCTATATCTCTTCGGAGAAACGGGTGACTGCGTGCCTTTTGCATAATGAACCGGCGAGTTATTGTTTGTGGCAAGGATAAGTTGTTAAGCAATGCATCCGCAGCGAAAGCGAGTCTGAATAGGGCGAATGAGTCGCAGGCAATAGACGCGAAACCAAGTGATCTACCCATGGCCAGGTTGAAGGAAAAGTAAAATTTTCTGGAGGACCGAACCCACTAACGTTGAAAAGTTAGGGGATGAGCTGTGGGGAGGAGTAAAAGTCTAATCAAACTTGGAGATAGCTCGTTCTCGGCGAAATAGCTTTAGGGCTAGCCTCATGTTACTATGTTATAGGGGTAGAGCTACTGAATGGGAATGGAGGGCTACCCGCCTATCCATCTCAATCAAACTCCGAATACTATAATAATTATCATGGGAGTCAGACTACGGGGGATAATCTCCGTGGTCAAAAGGGAAACAGCCCAGATCGCCGGCTAAGGTCCCCAAACTCAACTAAGTTACTAAGGATGTTTAATTGCAGTGACAGCCAGGATGTTGGCTTAGAAGCAGCCACCATTTAAAAAGTGCGTAATAGCTTACTGGTCGAGCGATTGAGCGCCGATAATGAACGGGAATAAGTTGAGCACCGAAGCCGCGGATTTGTTTATTCTACGGAATAAACAAGTGGTAGCCGAGCGTAGTATACCGCACAGAAGCGATACAGTAATGAGTCGTGGAGCGTATACTAGTGATTATGCCGGTATGAGTAACGATAAAGCAGGTGAAAATCCTGCTCGCCGAAAACCTAAGGTTTCCTGGGGAAGGTAAATCCGCCCAGGGTTAGTCGGTCCCTTAGTCGAGGCTGAAAGGCGTAGACGATGGACAGCAGGTTAATATTCCTGCACTATGTATGTGGACGAAAGCAGTGACGCATTCTCTAAGGTGATCCCATGATTAGTCGTGTGGGTTTCGCAAGATCGAGGGCATTTTGTTCCCGAAGTTGCTAGCGAGAGTGCCGAGAAATAGCTGCCGTAGGTTGATGCATGCGTAACCGTACTAAAACTGACACAGGTAGGTGAGGAGAATATCCTAAGGCGCTCGAGAGAACCGTTGTTAAGGAATTAGGCAAATTGACCCCGTAAGTTCGCGATAAGGGGACCCTCCAGCTATATTTATTCGTAAGTGTAGGCTGAGGGCACAGAAAAGTGGCTCTGGCGACTGTTTATCAAAAACACAGTTCTGTGCTAACTCGTAAAGAGGATGTATACAGAATGACGCCTGCTCGGTGCCGGAAGGTCAATGAAGTAGGTTATCCCTTCGGGGAGAAGCTTGCAACTCAAGCCCCGGTAAACGGCGGCCGTAACTATGACGGTCCTAAGGTAGCGAAGTTCCTTGTCGGGTAAGTTCCGACGTGCATGAACGGCGTAACGACTGGAGCACTGTCTCAACAACGGACTCGGTGAAATTGTAGTAGTGGTGAAGATACCACTTACCCGCAGCAAGACGGAAAGACCCCGTGAACCTTTACTGTAGCCTGGTATTGATGCCTGATATGGCATGCGTAGGATAGGTGGGAGATTTTGATCCGGCATCTCAGGATGTCGGGGAGTCATCCTTGAAATACCACCCTTGGCATGTTAGTCATCTAACCGCGACCCTTGAATCAGGGCGTGGGACCGTGCTTGGTGGGCAGTTTGACTGGGGCGGTCTCCTCCTAAAGAGTAACGGAGGAGTTCAAAGGTACGCTCAGTATGGTTGGCAATCATACGCAGAGTGCAAAGGCATAAGCGTGCTTAACTGCGAGACATATAGGTCAAGCAGATACGAAAGTAGGACTTAGTGATCCGGCGGTTCCGTGTGGAAGGGCCGTCGCTCAACAGATAAAAGGTACTCCGGGGATAACAGGCTGATCGCTCCCGAGCGTCCATAGCGGCGGAGCGGTTTGGCACCTCGATGTCGGCTCATCACATCCTGGGGCTGTAGGCGGTCCCAAGGGTTCGGCTGTTCGCCGATTAAAGTGGTACGCGAGCTGGGTTCAGACCGGCGTGAGCCAGGTCGGTCCCTATCTGCTGTGGGCGTAAGAATCTTGCGAAGAATCATTCCTAGTACGAGAGGACTCGAATGGACTAACCTCTGGTGTTCCAGTTGTCGCGCTAGCGGCACGGCTGGGTAGCTAAGTTGGGAACGGATAACCGCTGAATGCATCTAAGTGGGAAGCCTCCTTCAAGATCAGGATTCTATGTCTATCGACGTGAGCTCCCTTGTAGACCACGAGGTTGATAGGCTGGGGGTGTAAGACGCGAAATCGTCTAAGCTGACCAGTACTAACGAGCAATCGCTTGATCACATTATTTCTCAGTTGATGTAACTACTCTGTAGTTGCAAAGTTACAACTGATGAGTTATGTATGATAGAGTTTGATTACCGTAATTCTAAGATTTCAGTTACTCATTTTCAAAGAACTAACAAGTAAATTGTAGGAAATCAGTTCTTTATGAACTGTCCAATGATATTGTTGGTGGTTATAGTGGTTGTGAAACGCCTGATCCCTTCCCGAACTCAGAAGCTAAGGCAACTACGCCGATGATAGTGCGTGAGCGTGAAAGTAGGTCACTGCCAACATTTATGAAAGCCCTAAGGTAAAAATCTTAGGGCTTTCTTCTTTTTAAACATTTCACTTTTTGTTTTTTCTCGTTTTTTATTCTTGATTTCACTATAATGTTATTGTGAGCTTTTTAATTTATTGAATCAGGAGGTTAAATAATGCGTATCTTATTAATATATGTCTTGTTAAATCTTATGGTATGTGTTCTGGCTGCCGATATTTTTGTTCCGGGTAATGTTTCTGTTGAGCTCTATGTTGATGATATCCCAAATTGCCAGGATTTAGCATTTGATAGTAATGGTCGTCTATTTGTTGCAAATGATTCTAATACTTCTAATCAACAAATTTACATTGTACCGGCTGGTGGTGGTTCTTGGCAGTATTTTGGGCCTGTCCTTACAGATACTGATGCCATAGCTATTGATCCTAGGGATAATGTCTATATCGGTGATGAAAATGGCAGAGTTTACAAAGTCACACCAGAAGGAGTCTCATCCTTATTTGCCTCGTCATTTCTGGGTAATGTTGTTGATATTATGAGTGTATCTACTTTAGGAAGCCCACAGCAGTTCATCACTGGTTCTGTTTTGTATGTGCCGTTTGATATGACTTTTGCTAATAATAACAAAATGTATGTAGTTGAAGCTGGTGCAACAACAAAAGGATTATATACAGTTGATGCAGCTGGGTCTGTTTCTTTGTTTGTAGAGTTTCCTGGCCCGGTTTCTTGTATATTTGATCCGGCAACAAATAAAATTTATGTTGGTGATGTGGCTGATCAGTGTATATATATTGTGTCGCTGGATGGCAATGTTGAAGTTTTTGCTACTGGTATTGAACCCAGAGGTATGACAATTGGTTCTGATGGTTGTCTTTATGTGTCGGATAGGCTGAATTCTAGCCATGGGATTTTAAAATTCGAGGGTAAGGGCCAATTACCATCAGCTGATTTTGATGAAAATGGTTTAGTTAATTTATTTGATTTCCACATATTTTCAAATTCATGGCTCGCATTAGATTCTGATTTTAACTGGAATCCTGAATGTGATATTAGCGAACCGTCCGATAATATCATTTCTTTTGATGATTTTGTTGTTTTTGCATCTCAATGGCTGGAATGTACCCATGCTTTTAGTTTTAATTAGTTAATTTCATACTATCATTGCCCAGTTAAATGTGTAGAATGAAAACTTATATATTTTTCACATATTTTCTGGTAGTTTAAATCATGATCAACAATGAATTTTTAGATAGATTCCCTTCTTTTAGCGAATTCAATCGACAATTAATTAGTTTTGCCAGCGACAACCCCGGTTCCCAATGGCACCTGGGGGCATCGAATAAGCGTATATATGTAACATTGCAGGAATTAGCAAGGCATTTTAGCGTTGGCTGCAACATTGTTGATATGGGTTGTCTGCCACCTAATATTCCAGTTGGTATGAAAGTGTTGGGCCTGTGGGATAAATGTCAATATCTCGGTATTTGTAGTGAAAAACCGGACAGTAATGTATTTAAGGATGCATGCAAATCAGTTTTGCAAATGAAAATGGAAGCGGTTAATCTTGATCCAAATTTTCATATGTTTCAAAATGTTTCAGCTTTGCCGGTTAAATGTTCATTGCCTGATGGCTCGGTAGATATTGTTATAGCAACAGAGGTGCTTGAGCATATGGTTTGGCCCCATAGTTTATTGCAGGAGGCATATCGATTATTAAAACCGGGTGGGATACTAATCGCCTCGACCCCAAACGCAACCAATGCTGGGGTAGTAATGAAATGTCTTTTAGGCCGAGGGGCATTTGAAAATTATTGTGACAGCCATCTAACCAGTAAGGACTGGATGAAACACGTTCGTTTTTATAGTTTTTCTGAAATGAGACTATTACTTAGCGAAAATGGTTTAATGATGGCGTCAAGACACTATTTATGCAATACCGGCGTTTATTCTGAATCTAAAGGTTTTCATTCACATATTAAAAGGGTACTTAGGACCTCTATGTATATTATCCCCTGGTGGCGGGAAGGGATATTTTTTACTGCTGTAAAGAAGTAGCCATTAGTCGACTGCACCTAAATCATTGTGTCATTTCCGCGCAGGCGGGAATCTGGTTTTTAGCTCAAAAACATCGATTCATATTTAATTGATCTCCGTCTACGCGGAGATGGCAATTTCTTTATTTGTCTTATCTTGATTTTTTTTGCAAAAATCAATGCGGTAGCCCTGTCCATCCAGTGTCAATGGTTGGAATGGATCGTAGCTGACTGCGTAGTTTATAAATAAAAAGGCCCGGGACATTTGATGTCCTGGGCCTTTGATTCATAAAGTTACAGAGGCATTAATCTTTTTTGTAATTAGTTTTAATTACAAAGTCCGCATCCGCTTGAAGTTTGGTTTTGATTTCGCCTGAGCTATAGAAACCAAACTCGGTAGCATTATTATTAGCGTTGATTAATTTACCTTTGATCGAGCCAATGTTAGCGGTGCCTTCGCTGTATTTTGCACCGCTAGGCAGTGATGAATACAGAGTTGAGTAAATGTTGTCGGTCATTGAACCTGCTGCGACATAAGAGTTCCGATATTCGCCACCAAACTGGAAGCGTTTGATTGAGCCAACTTTGAGAATATCGTCGGCAGAATTATTCAGATCCTGTGACATACCTATGTCATAGCCAGCTAAAACTAATGAATTGATAACATCAAGTTTTACTTTGACGGTAGCAATAGAATCAGCGGCACTTATGACAGCATTATCCAGTGAATTAGCAGATATGGTATTGATGCTCTTAGCTCTGATAACGCCAGTGATAGCGGCATCTTTTGTGGCAATAGATCTGATACTATCGTTTGCCAGGATTGTCGCACTGATTAAGCCTTTGGCAGTTATCTTGCCAATATTGCCTTCGACAGTAGCTATAGACCTGGTGGTGTAATTTTCTTCAGAAGAACAATCAGCAGCAATGGAATTGAGCTGAGCCTGGCCAGCGATAATTACATTGTCAGCGATCTTACCATTTTTACTGGTGATAGATTTGATGTTATTCTGTGATATAATATCGCCAGTGATGTCGCCGGAAGCATAAACAGAGCCAATGTCGCCAGCGGGTATAGTCCCGCCAACCATAAAGTTTGCACCGAGGTCGCCATCAGTGATTTTAACAGATTTAACAGCGGATGCATTAAAGTTGCCACTCTGGAAGTTTCTGGCCTGGAATTTGTTAACCTGGCAATTCAAATCAAAAGTAACATTTTTACCAATTTCATTGGCTTTTATTGAAAGCTCTTTTTTGGATCCGGAAGCAACATCAATAAATGCGTCATCGGTAACATTGCCAATGGTTAAGGTGCTAAGTGATCCATTAATTACGAGCTGTTCGGTGATGTTGACACCAGGAGCTTTGATAGCACTAAGGCTGGAATCAGAGACGATTTCTCCAACATTGACGGTGCCACGACCTGTGATTTTAAGCTGTGACTTTTCAGTTGTGTCATAAAGCTCAATGCGAGAAATGTCGGCATTGTCCGCCTGGCCATCTTCAAGGTAAGCGATGGCATAGCCATTGGTAACAGCAATTCTCATTACTTCACCATTGGCATTGTGGAAACTGTGCGAGCTTTTCGGTTCGATGATGTTTGGCAGGCCTTCAGTATTTCCAATTAGTTCAAGGAAAATATGATGTTCATCGACATCATTAGTTAATAAATAAGTTTTAGTTGGGTCAGGTTTTGCGGTTTGACCTTTTGTTGGAGTAAAGACCAGGTACAACGTAGCCGTCTGATTAGGGTCTATAACTCGATTACCATCGTATTGGATAATAAACTGTTCATCAGGGCAAACGAAGTTATTGATTTTCAGAGGTGCTGTTCCTTCATTTTTTATAACTAAAGGAGCCTTTTGTGGTTCGCCGCCAACAGGAGTATTAGCAAAAGTAATCTTGGTGGCTTCCAGTTCAACTTCAGGAGAAAGAACATCTACCGCAGCTGAAATTGTCTGGTCATTTGTGCTGCCATTTGCGGCAGGAGTTTTGACGGTGACTATCGCAGGATATGTGCCGATAGAAAGATTTTCCGCATCGAACAATACATCTACCCGTTTCATTTGCCCTGGCAGTATGGTCCAATCAATATCATGGTTGTTGGCATAGCCGGTGTTCATATCAGGCACAGCGATTTTGAAATATTCAGAATCAACACAGATTGAATCCAGATATAAATCAGCATTGCCGGTATTGCGGATATAGAACCAGTCAATAGAAGTAGTTTTGTCATTATCATATTCCAGGATAACCGGCTCAAAAGCTAAACTGTTCCGCCCATCTGGGAATACGATATTTGCGGTGATATCATCAGCCTTGCCGGTCACATTGAAGACATGGGTGGCATCAGAAGTGTTTGCTTCAACTTTAAGTATGCAACTATGGAAGCCAAGCTCGTTAGCAAAGAATTCAATCTCGAATATTTTGGCTTGCTTCGGCTCGATTATGACCACTGCATTAGGATCATTAGCTAGATCAGGTGCATCAAATGGATTGCCAATGATAGCGAACTGGTCGGTAGTGTTTTTCTCCAAGGCAATTGAATATACGGTCATCGGACCGGAACCATTATTGTATAAACCAACTGGTATTGTTATTTTATTACTGTGATGAATTGGGCGGCGACCAAAGGAAACTATGCCATCATCTGGTGTTCCAGATGTTTCTTTGAGTAGCAGAATTGGTTCAGCACCAAATCCATTGAGTTTGACAGTAAATGTATAGTCATCATCAGGATCAGAGCTATGAATAGTCAGAGATTCATTATGCTGGCCAAGTAATTCTGGAGAAAATACAACTTCGAGATCAACAGAATTATCCAAGCTGTTTGGGTCGCTAACGAGCTTGATTGTGTTTCCTGGGCCATTAAATAATGCCTTGGAAGCATCAGTTAAGTCAAAACGTGGGGTGTATTGTTTGTCATTTTGGAAAGTGATGTCATTAATATATAAGACATCATTGCCAGCATTACTTAAAGTTATAATTTGTGGCTGACTGGTAAAGCCTGGCATAACCGGGCCGAATTCTAAAATACCGTCATCAGGAATGTCTGAATTTTCAGTGATGGCAAGGTGGGCACCGGTAACGATACCAGTGATATCCATTATGCGGGGCGATTCATCTTCTTTTACAGAAACCGTAAGTTTAGCTGAAACTTCATTTACACCAGTAGCTGAACTCTTAGGAACAAAGCGTATCCAGATTTTTCTGTTTTTGCCCGGTTGTAAGATAATATCGTCATCGATATTTTCTGGTTCGTTAAAGGAAGCTAATTCAAAGTCAGGGTCACCTTCAAGTACCCATGAAGTAATCGTTATAGGATCTTTGGTTCGATTATAGACAGTGAAATGTTCTACAGGGAAAATTCTTCCAATAGCATATTTACCAAAATCGATAAGCATATCTAGCAGGTAATTTTTAGAATCAGAAACAGATGTGCTGTAAGGATCAAAGAAGATTGGATCTGAAACAAGAATATTAGATGTTTCATCATAAAGTGTCGGGTCGGTATCATCACCTTCGATAACATCGCGTTCTGGTCCGTAATTGACAGTAGTTATTAGATAGAACTGTCCGGTTTCCAGCGGGATCATAACAGTTGCTGAACAGGTAACAATTTTGCCAGATTGAACCGGAGGAGCAAGGAAGTATTCTTCAGCATTTTCGCCAAGTAATAAAGTGTCTTCATTCAGATCAAGTAGATTGTCGGTGCTGAGATAAAATCTAACTTTTGAATTGTCAACAAAACCGCCAGCACCAAGGTCTGTATTAGTAATATCAACAATAATGTCCAGCGGTTTACCAGACTGAGCCATACCGGGAACAAGTTGGCCGGGGAAATCTACCTGGCCTATACTGAGGTTGCCGGCCCAGCCATAACCTTTGAGGTTGATGTCGAAACTTTTTGGTTGGCCATTTTCCAGATAAGAAACGGTGGCTATTGCCGAATTGTTGTAAATATCAATGGGGGTATACCAGACAGGGATCGCAAGTTTTTTAGTGTCTATTTCATCTGGATTACCTGTCAAGACTGGCAGGAGCTCAAGGAAAGGTTTGATTTTTTCATAAGTTAAATTGTAAGGATGAGATAATGTCCCAGCTTCAAATTCAGGGATAAGCATTATTGTATAATTGCCAGTTTGGGCAATTTCGACAATAGCAGAATAGAGTTGAGGATCTTGTGCGTCATCTCTTATGATTAATTTTTCTTTGATAAGTTGCCCTTCAGGGCCGAGGATAACAACAGTATTTTTAACCAGAATATTGCCATCATCATCTGTTGGGATTGGTGTCGCAAAAGTGCCGGTTAATTCAATAGTATCCCCGAAGGTAGCATCAAATGTTAATACCTGGGTGATATTATTTGCCAGAACTGAGGTGAAAATCTGTTTTTCATATAGTTTTGGTTCAATAATAGTATTAACTTCATCTTCAGTTGTAACTGAAAATTCATACGCTAAAGGAGAAGTGACAATTCCAATTTTATTATTCTCAGTAAGCTCTACAGCAAAATAAATAGTGCCGGTGTAACCAGCTGTGATAATTAATGGTGCAGAGACATCGACAGTGTCATCTTCGTCGTGAGAAAGTTCTCTGGTAAATGCTTCCAGGCCCAGCGTATCATAAAAATGGAAGATGAGCTTGCCAGGATTGCCAATTTTCAGGTTAATGGTAATAAGCTGGTTTTTGACCGCTTCAAATGAATACCACTGGAGAACAGGGGTCGAGGGGTTGTCGCTAAATTCAATCAGGCTGCGGTATATCACAGATTCTTGAATATTAGTGCATGAATCGGGGTTATAAGCATTAATCGGGATAGGATTTTGCTGATAGAATGCATTGAATTGGTTGTGGTCAATAGAAACATCGGTAACAGTTATCGTTCCGGGCCCATTATTGATTATAGTAATATATTGAGGGTCAGAATATGATCCTACATTTACTTCGGAAAAATCTATTTCTCCTCCGTCAATTGGGGTAGTAGTGATAGCGCCAAAGCATGGAGTCAGAGCAAACGCGATAGCGGCCACTAATAGCCAGGATAGTTTCTTCATTACAATAGTTCCTTCTCTAAATTTTTATCTAAATCAAGGTTGTACCGTGATAGAACGGTGTCTGTATTTAAAATATTTAACTACATATATAGTCTGCTAAAAAAACGTTTAAGATTAGCAATATCAGATTTATTTTTTTATAATATAAAAACAAGTGGGGAAAAATATAGTTGGTGCATGTTTTTTTGCAGCTGCTATCATAATAATTATCTCCAATTTGTCATTTTGACATAAATGAAGCATAATAAACGTTTGATAATAGCTGAGTTTGCGATTAATCTTTGTAAATAAAAGTTTTATGTCGATCGCTACGTTATCGCATTAGTACTGATACCGTCAATTGCATATAATGATACCAGAGTAAGCAGTGTTTTGTCAATGATATATTGAACTTATGTTATTATATGTAATAAAAAAAATTACAAATAATTATTTGGTTTTCAGCACTGAAAATAACGATCTAGTGGGCGGCCCTAAGAATTTGGATTCAAATAATTAGAACTTCAAAAAAAATGTCGATGAAATAATTGAATTTTAGCAGAAAATATTTTAAAAACTCGATATTTAACTAAAGTTTTCTATGAAAAAGAAGTATTGTTGGGTAATAGCTTTGTCTTGAAGGTATAATTCGAGTTCTAGTGAAAAAAACTGTGGTAAATGCGGGAGTGCTGAAAGGCAAGCTGCCATTGGATGTGGTTTTTCAGCATGAAAAATGTTGATAAAGATAAAAAAAATAAAAATTACAACAAAATGAGATATTAAAATTTTTATAGGACTCTTACGCATAAAATACCAGACTGGAAAGTTTATATTACTGTTATTTAGATTGTTTTGTTGCCATAAAAGTTTTAAGTCATTATTATATAGTAACTTATGAACATATTAAATTTGATTTGCAGACAAAAAAATCGGAAATAGGAAAAAAATGAAAAAAAAACCAATTTTTCCTTGGCATTATTGGTCAAAGGTATATATCTTATGACATTCTATGGTAATTCGGGCCCTGTCCCTAGCTGTAGACAGACTCAAGCTGTTGCTAAGTAGCATCTTAGCTTTCAGTGCAGCAACTGAAAAAGATGCTGCTGTAGCTCAGGGGTAGAGCGCGTCCTTGGTAAGGACGAGGTCGTGGGTTCAATTCCCACCAGCAGCTTTATTGTGAAAGTGGTTTCTTCGAGAATCAAGAGGGACTGCTATAATAGAAGGTAAAGATAAAATAATATCAGGAAACTAGCCCTTAATCAGGAGGACTTCCACAATGGCTAAGGAAGTATTTGCAAGAACTAAACCTCACGTAAACGTAGGTACAATTGGTCATATCGATCATGGTAAAACCACTTTGACAGCAGCGATCACAATGGTACAGGCAGCAAAAGGCCTTGCTAAAGGTATCGCTTATGATGAAGTTGCCAAGGCTTCTGAAAGCCAAGGTCGTCGTGACGCAACCAAAATTTTGACAATCGCAACTTCTCATCAGGAGTATGAATCAGAATTGCGTCATTATGCGCATATCGATTGCCCAGGTCACGCTGATTATATCAAGAATATGATTACTGGTGCCGCTCAGATGGATGGTGCGATTCTTGTTGTATCAGCTGCTGATGGGCCTATGCCTCAGACAAGAGAACATGTATTGCTAGCCCGTCAGGTAAACGTACCTGCGCTAGTAGTATTTTTGAACAAAGTTGATCTGGTTGATGACCCAGAACTATTGGAATTGGTAGAGCTTGAAGTTCGTGAACTTTTAAGCAAATACGATTTTGATGGCGATGATTGCCCGATTATTCATGGTTCAGCTAATGCTGCACTAAATAATCCTAAAGATCCAGAAAAGACCAAATGTATTCAGGAACTTATGGATGCACTGGACAGTTATATTCCAGAACCAGAACGCGAAACTGACAAGCCTTTCTTAATGCCTGTCGAAGATGTGTTCTCAATTAAAGGCCGTGGTACCGTTGGTACTGGTCGTATCGAACGTGGTGTGATCAAAGTTGGCCAGGAAATCGAAATTGTTGGTATTAAAGATACTCGTACAACAGTTTGTACTGGTGTTGAAATGTTTAACAAGCTTCTGGACCAGGGCCAGGCTGGCGATAATGTTGGCCTTTTGCTTCGTGGTGTTGAAAAGAGCGAATTGGAACGTGGCCAGGTATTGGCTGCTAAAGGTTCAATCAAACCTCATACCAAGTTTGAAGCTGAAATTTATGTATTAACTAAAGAAGAGGGTGGACGTCATACTCCATTCTTTACTGGTTATCGCCCTCAGTATTATTTCCGTACAACAGATATCACTGGTGGCTTAAAGCTTCTCGGTGGTGCAGAAATGTGTATGCCTGGCGATAATATTACTTGCGAAATTGAAATTATTAATCCAGTTGCAATGGAAGAAGGCCTGCGTTTTGCTGTTCGTGAAGGCGGTAGAACTGTTGGTGCTGGTGTTGTAACTAAGGTTGTTGAATAATTTTCAGCCAGGTAACCACAAAGTAAACAGCCGGAGGCGGTTGATACTCAGCCGCCTCCGATTAAATTTTGAAAGATACCCCAAGGGTATGAATTTCCAGGCAAAATCTACATAAAAGCTTTAGCTAGTACATGTGTTTTGCAAATGGAAATTTAGCTAGGATATAGATCATGGCAAAGAAAACGAAACGCGAGCACTTCTGGATGGAATGCACCGAATGCGGCGAACGCAACTATCGTACTGAAGTTAATACGATGGGTGGTATTCCTAAAATGGAATTAAAGAAGTATTGCAAACGCGATCGCAAAAGAACTGTACATAAACTTCGCAAAAAATAAGTTTATGTATACCCGTTTAACATTTATCTGGCAGATAATGGCTTTGGCTGATGTTTGCAGTATTAAAATTTTGGATACAGGTACATGTTTTTTACGGGTTTTAGGCATAGGTCAGTAGCTCAATTGGCAGAGCGTCGGTCTCCAAAACCGAAGGTTGCGAGTTCGATTCCCGCCTGACCTGTTTTACCCTTAATTATTTTGGATTCTGTGGTTTCATAACAGTTTTAAGTATAGCCAGAATTTTTTGATGGGTATGAAATAAATTTGAGGAATACGACATGAATATCAAGATATACAAAAGAGGCCAGGGGAAACATACTCGTAGGGGAACGGCCGGTGCCTTAGGCATAATGGCGGTTATGGGTTGTAATTCTCTTTATAGCTCTCTAAGTACGTTGCGTAACTCAGCAGGTAATACCGGGGTATGGCTTCAGGCAGGCATCACAGCATTGGTGCTAGCCGGAGTATTTTTTGGGATTTACAAGCTTGTTAACTGGGTGCGATTTGCCGATTTTCTAATCAAAACCGAAGGTGAAATCAAAAAAGTATCCTGGTCAGCGAAAAAAGAAGTTATTACATCGACAAAAGTTGTTTTAATAACAGTTATCTCCATGGCAATACTGCTGTATGCAGTAGATTTTGTTTTGGTTGAAATCTTTGGTCGTCTTGGCATTCTCAATATATGAGGTATATATAAGTGACTGATAATGAAGTACAAACAAATGAATCAAGTGTTCCCAGCGAAAACAGACGTTGGTGTGTGCTTCGTGTAGCTTCTAATCGTGAAGATAATGTCAAGGAGGCATTAATTCGGAAAATTCAGATTGAATGTCTGCAAGAATTAGTCACTCGTATTCTGGTTCCAACCGAAAAAGTTAAAAGCGTTCGTGGCTCTCAAACAAGAGTATACGAAAGAAAGCTTTATCCGGGTTATGTATTTATGGAAATCGCCTTAGATGAAAATAATTCGATTCCCGAAAAGGCCTGGTTTGTCATAAAAGAAACAGCTGGGGTTGGCGAATTTATTGGAACCGGCGGTAAGCCTTCACCCATGAGTGATGCTGATGTTGCTAAAATGCTTCATCAGACCGATTCTGCCAAAGATTCTCCATCAATTCATGTTGAATTCTCCAAAGGCGACGCAGTCAAAATTAAAGGTGGTTCTTTTGAAGGCTTTGAAGGAACTGTCGAGGATATTGACAATGAAAAAGGTACAGTAAGAGTTATCGTAACAATATTTGGACGTGCTACGCCATTAGATATTGAATATTGGCAAATCGAGAAGGTCTAGCATAGTTTAAGTTTAACTGAAGTTTATATAAAAACAAAGAGGCAAGAAGAATGGCCAAAGAAGTAACCGGTCAAATTAAAATACAAGCAAAGGGTGGCCAAGCTACCCCAGCACCACCAATTGGCCCTGCACTGGGTCAACATGGTGTAAATATCGGACAGTTTGTTTCACAGTTTAATGAACGTACCAAAGAATTAAACGGTATGGTTGTTCCTTGTGTTATTACTGTATATGCTGACCGAACATTTGATTTTGTAATCAAAAGCCCACCTGCAGCTGCATTGCTGAAACAGGCGGCAGGCTTACAAAAAGGCAGTGGTGTACCAAACAAAGAAAAAGTTGGTAAAGTCACATCCGCTCAAATAGCTGAAATCGCTAAGACCAAATTTAATGATCTTAATGCATTTTCAGTTGAGCAGGCAGGTAAAATGATCGAAGGTACAGCTCGCAGCATGGGTATCGAAATAGAAGGTTAATCTTTTATTTCTCTTACTGTCTGGTGTTTGTGAAAAATACTAATTCCGCAAATTAGCAAATTACTTTTTTATGCAAATTTGTTGGTAAATAGAGTTGTCAACTGTTGTTGATAACTTATACAATTTGGCTTGGGGTTCGTTTAACGAATCTTTAAGCGGATCATTAAAGATGATTACCAAACAGAATTTCGGTGATGATTAGTTGCCGAAAGTCTGTTTATTGTCGTATAGATAACACGGCGTACCACGGCCGCTGACAGTGGGAGCATAGAAAGGTATATTATGCGATTAGAAAAAAGAAGCAAACGTTACAAAAAAGACTTTGCTGCTTTCACCAAAGAAGCGTTGCCATTGGCTGACGCTGTCAAAAAGGTGCAGAGCTGGAAGTCCGTAAAGTTTAACCAGACAGTAGAATGTGTGGTACATTTAGGAATTGACCCACGTCAGGCCGACCAGGCTATTCGTAGCGCAATTTCGTTACCTCACGGTATCGGTAAAACATTGAAAGTTATTTGTTTTGCTGATGGCGCTGATGCCGAAGCTGCCAAGGCCGCCGGGGCATTTGAAGTTGGCGACGTTGACCTTGTTAAAAAAGTTCAGGATGGGTGGTTAGATTTTGATGTCGCAATCGCACATCCAAAAATGATGGGCCAGGTTGGTAAATTAGGCCGTGTTTTAGGCCCACAGGGTAAAATGCCTTCACCTAAAAGTGGAACGGTAACTCCAAAAGTTGCAGATGCAGTAAGAGAATTTGCTGCAGGTAAAGTCGAGTTTCGTAACGATAGTGGTGGAAACGTACATATTCCAGTAGGTAAAATTGATTTTGAAGCTGACAAGTTAGTTGATAATATCCAGGCTTTTGTTGATACAATCAAGAAAATGCGTCCTTCTGTGGTAAAAGGTACTTATATCAAAAAACTGTGCATCACTGCGACTATGAGTCCGTCAGTTGAAGTGGCACTTTAATATAAAGAGAGGCTAAGATGAGTAAAACAATCAAAGGATATATTCAGAACGAGTTGGCCAGCACATTTGATGGCATCAATGAGTTAATGGTTGTGTCTCTTAGAGGTTTGACCGGTAACGAAAACAATGAATTTCGTGGCGACCTGGCTGACAAAGACATTACAGTTAAAGTAGTTAAAAATTCTCTTGCTTTAAGAGCATTTGAAGATCATGGCATTTCCGGTATGGAAAATATTATGGTTGGACCTTGTGCAATAGCATACGGCGGCCAAAGTATCGTAGATGTTGCTAAGGTGTTGGTTGACTGGGCCAAGAAGCTTAAAGCTTTAGAAGTCAAAGGTGGCTATCTTGAAGGTCAGGTGTTAGATGCCACGACCGCTGCTGATGTTTCCAAAATGCTTACCCGTGCAGAACAGCAGGGCGAAGTTGTTATGTTGGCTATGTCACCTGGTCGCAGTGTTGCCGGTGCAATTTCCGGGCCTGCAGGCATTATCGCTGGTTGCATTAAATCAATCATCGAAAAAGAAGAAGAAGCTGCTTAATTGCAGAAGATTATATAAAACTTGTTTGAGTGATTTGCCCTTACGAGGTTAAACGAAGCGGTGTAGCTTTGGCAACTGACTTGACGAAGAAAATATGGAGTTTACAAATGACTGATGAAGCAAGAACCTGGAATGAAGACATCAAAGCTATCGGCGATAAAATCGTTGGTTTGACTCTTTTACAGGCAAAAGAATTGGCTGATTATCTAAAAGAAGAACACGGCATTGAACCTGCAGCCGGTGGCGCAGTTATGATGGCTGGTCCTGCCGCTGGTGGCGAAGCCGCTGCTGAAGAGCAAACAGCTTTCGATGTAATTCTTAAAGAAGTTGGCGATCAGAAAATCAAAGTTATTAAAGAAGTTCGAGCCGCAACTGGCCTTGGGCTTAAAGAAGCTAAAGATATCGTTGATAATGCACCTAAAGCAATCAAAGAAGGTCTTAGCAAAGATGATGCTGAAGCACTTCGCAAAGCATTGGAAGAAGTTGGCGCTACTGTCGAACTTAAATAAGTATATATGTATCAGGTGGAGTTCTTTGGAACTCCACCTGGTATAATTTAAGTTGGCATTGGTCAGCTTTAATATAGTCTGTAGTGCATAAGTTGTTAAACGACATCTGATTTGAAGAAGATAAATACAGATTATGTAAATAAGTTGTGTGATGTGCCTTGGATGATATTTTTTTTGGGCAACCCAAATAAAACTATTATTGCAACCCTTTGGGTTTTAATGTGATCGCTAAGGTATTATCAAAAAAGACAGGATAAAGGTTATTCTGCTTTTAAGTGGATATAAGGGCAATTGCCTATTCAGGAGACACAGATGTCATACAAGGACATTCGTCATTTCGGCAAGTATTCCACCTCGGTAAAAATCCCCGGATTAAGTGATATTCAGAAGAATAGTTACGCGAAGTTTCTGCAGGTGGATACCGCCCCAGAACAACGTAATATCGCAGGTCTGGAAAATTTGCTTCGTGAAGTATTCCCCGTCGTCAGCTATGACGAAACAGCTAAGCTGGAATACATAAGTTATGATCTTGGCAAGCCCCGCTACAGCACAGATGAGTGTCGTCAGTTGCGACTGACTTATGGTCGGCCATTCAGAATCCGTTGTCGTCTGGTTCGAAAAGAACGCGAAGACGTAATGGAAGACAATATTTATCTGGGCGAAATGCCTATCATGATAGGTGGCGGAGAATTTATAATTAATGGTGCTGAAAGAGTTATTGTAAATCAGCTCCATCGCAGTCCTGGTGTTGATTTTGTTATCGATAGTCAGGAAGGCGACCGGCCGCTACACGCCTGTAGAGTTATTCCAGAGCGTGGAAGCTGGATCGAATTAAATGTTACAAAAAAAGACGTTTTAATTGTTCGTATTGATCAATCCGGTAAAATCCCGGCCACTACGTTCCTACGGGCAATGGACGAAAAATATAGTTCAACCGAAAATATTATTCGGGAATTTTATCCAACCAAAAAAGTTGCGGTAGAAAAACTTAAAGCAGAAATGTGGGCAGTTGGTTCTATCATTGATACCGAAACTGGCGAAGAAATGGTCAAAGCTGGCTGCCAGATTGGTGAAAATCTGGAAAGAATCCAGCAATCAACTTTAACTTCAATCGAGATCTGCACTAAAGTGGATCCCGTTATATTTAATACATTAGCTGAAGATCAGACTGAAGATTACGAACAGGCTTTACTCCGTATTTATAATCGTTTAAGGCCCGGTAATCCCACAAATCTGGAAAAAGCCAGATCTTTATTTTCAGAAAAATTTTACGATGAAAATCGTTATCGTCTGGGCCGTGTCGGTCGTTTTCGTCTGAATCGTAAATTCGATCAGGATGTTAGCGAAGAAGAAATGACTTTGCGCCCGGAAGATTTTGTCAATTCTATGAAATATATTCTTGGCCTGCGCAGTAGCGTCGGTATCATCGATGATATCGATCATCTGGGCAACAGAAGATTACGTACCATCGATGAATTGGCCGCTGATGAAATCCGTAAGGGTTTGCTCAAGCTTCGTCGCAGTGTTCAGGAAAGAATGAGCATTAAAGATTTAGATGAAATCAGCAGAATAGCAGAACTTGTTAATAGCAAGTCTGTTACCAGTGCGGTTGAATTCTTCTTTGGTCGCGGCGAATTATCGCAGGTGGTCGATCAGACTAACCCGCTGAGCCAGTTGACCCATGAACGGCGTTTATCTGCTTTGGGCCCTGGCGGTCTTAACCGTAAACGTGCTGGCTTTGAAGTCCGCGATGTACATATCAGTCACTATGGCAGAATATGCCCAATTGAAACTCCTGAAGGAACCAATATTGGTTTGATTTCTTCTTTGAGTCTTTACTCAGCGGTTGATGAATATGGTTTTCTGGTTACGCCTTATCGCAAGGTTGAAAACGGAAAACTAGGTGAATTGACATTCTTGCGTGCA
The DNA here is from genome assembly GCA_016342495.1 of Phycisphaerae bacterium. GTDB lineage: Bacteria > Planctomycetota > Phycisphaerae > Sedimentisphaerales > SM23-30 > JAEIOG01. The sequence goes on along the minus strand of JAEIOG010000001.1, from coordinate 70,024 downwards.
GATCAGGAAATCGAAGCGATTCTGGCACCGATGGATGTTATTATACCAGGAACTGATAATCTGGTTGAAGGCATGGTGCTGGCTCGTGTAGATGGCGATTTGGCTCAGGCCGAAAGCAGCGATATTGAATTTGTTGATGTCTCCACTATGCAGACTATTGGTGTCTCTGCTGCATTGATCCCATTTTTGGAACATGATGATGCTAACCGGGCTCTTATGGGTTCTAATATGCAACGACAGGCTGTGCCTTTGCTTTGCTCAGAACCCCCCATTATCGCTACCGGCATGGAGCGTGTAGTGGCTATTAATAGCTCGATGATTGTCAAAGCTCGTCGGGACGGTGTAGTTACTTATGTAGATGCTGAGCGTATTATTCTTGATGACGCCGATGAATATGTCTTACGTAAATTCTCAGGTCTCAACGAAAGAACCTGTCAGACCCAGAAACCAATTGTTGAACTGGGACAGAAAGTCAAAGCTGATGACGTTATCGCCGATGGTGCTTCAACATACAAGGCAGAGTTGGCTCTGGGACGTAATGTGCTGATTGGCTTTATGATGTTTGATGGCTATAATTTTGAGGATGCGATCTTGATCAGTCAAAGACTGGTTAAAGATGATGTATTCACAAGTATTCATATTGAAGAACATGATGTTGAATGTCGTGAGACCAAGTTAGGTCGCGAAGAGTTCACGCGTGATATTCCCAATGTTTCTGAAAAGGCATTGGCTAATCTGGACGAAAACGGTATCGTGCAAATCGGTACCAGTGTTAAACCTGGCGATATTCTTGTCGGAAAAGTTTCACCGAAAAGCAAAAGTGAGCTCTCTCCTGAAGAAAAATTATTATACGCTATTTTTGGCCGTGCAGGTGAAGATGTCAAAAATGATTCGCTGGAAGTTCCATCGGGTGAAGCCGGCACTGTTATTGAAGCCAAACGCTTTAGCCGACGCATGTACATGAGCGATGAACAGAAGAAAAATCTTCAAGAATCAATGGTTGCTTATGGAAAAGATATGTCACATAAAATTGCTGACATGTTCCGTATGATGGCCAAAGCTTTGCATGACAAATTTGATATTACCGCTGTTGACCCTGCTACCAAGCAGAAAATGGGTGCCAGCGAAAATGATGAAATCGTCCTTGAACAGGTTGATAGCTTTGATTTGAGCTGGATCGATGCCGGCGACAAGAAAAATGAAGTCGACGACATTGTCAAGACTTTCTGGAATCGTATTGTTGAACTCCAGGAAGAAAGAGCTCGTAAACTCCAGCAGATGAAACGTGGCGATGAATTGCCATCTGGCGTGCTGGAAATGGTTAAGGTTTATATTGCAACGAAACGTCGTCTTTCAGTTGGTGATAAGATGGCAGGCCGTCACGGTAACAAAGGTGTTATCGCCAGAATCATGCCTATCGAAGATATGCCTTATCTGGAAGATGGCACACCTTTGGATATCTTATTGAATCCATTGGGTGTTCCGGGACGTATGAATGTTGGGCAGGTGCTCGAAACTCACTTGGGTTGGGCCGCAAAAATGCTGGGCATTCAGGCCGTTAATCCAGCCTTTGATGGTGCCAATGAAAAACAGCTTTTCGAAACTATCGATGAAGCTAATGAACTAGTGCGGAAAAGGTCTGCTGAAGTTGAAGAAAAGAAAGTTGCTCCCGATGTCAATCAGGTTTATGTCCAAATGCCCGATGATTGTAAATTGACGGTATATGATGGCCGAACCGGTGAACCTTTTGAACAGACAGTTACTGTTGGTTATATGTATCTGCTGAAACTGCATCATCTGGTAGATGACAAGATCCATGCTCGTGCGACCGGACCATACAGCTTGATTACCCAGCAACCTCTGGGTGGTAAAGCCAGAACCGGTGGCCAACGCTTTGGTGAAATGGAAGTTTGGGGTCTTGAAGCATATGGCACAGCTTATCTCTTACAGGAATTGCTGACTGTTAAGTCTGATGATGTCGAAGGCCGAACTAAGATTTATGAATCTATGGTTAAAGGCACCAATATTCTTGAAGCTGGAACGCCAGTGTCATTCGAAGTATTGTGCAACGAAATTCGAGGTCTGGGCCTGAATATGCAGCTTGAGAAAAAACGTATTAATTAGTATCTGGCAAGAAAAACGTCAGTGAAAAAACGAGATTAGCTAATAGTTGTTTGCTTTTCTCTTTGAATATAACAAATGTAAATAGGAGTATCCCAAATGGGAGAATCGATTTACGATCGTATTAATGATTATGGTTCCGTGAAAATCAGTTTAGCCAGCGCCAATGATATCCGCAGCTGGTCCTATGGTGAAGTTCGCAAGCCTGAGACAATCAATTATCGTACCTATAGACCAGAAAAAGATGGTCTGTTTTGCGAACGTATTTTTGGTCCCGAAAGAGACTGGGAATGTGCTTGTGGTAAATATAAAGGTACCAAATTTAAAGGTATCATTTGTGATCGTTGCCAGGTCAAGGTGACACATAGCCGGGTTCGTAGAAAACGCATGGGACATATTTCCCTGGCGGCTCCGGTTGTCCATATCTGGTTCTTTAAGGCGATGCCTTCACGCCTGGCGAATCTGCTGGCTATGAAGACAGCCGACCTTGAAAAAGTTATTTACTATCAGGATTATGTCGTTACCGATGTCGGTACGTCTAATCTTAAATTGAAACAGCTATTGAACGAAGAAGAGTTTCGCCGTGCTGTGGAAAATTACGGCGAACGTTCGTTTACTGCTGAAATGGGGGCAGGCGCAGTTCTTTCATTGCTTACCGCAATGGATCTCGCCCAGTCTGCAGTTACTTTGCGGGATGAACTCCATAAAACTAATAGTCAGCAAAAAACTAAAGAAATCACTAAACGGTTAAAGATTATCGAATCTTTACGCCAGAGTGAAAATGAACCCAGTTACATGGTACTGGATGTAATACCGGTTATCCCACCGGAATTGCGACCTTTGGTGTTACTGGAAAGTGGTAATTTTGCTACCAGTGATCTTAATGATCTGTATCGCAGAATTATTAATCGTAACAATCGTCTGAAAAAACTTGTTGACCTGAATGCACCGGAAGTCATTATCCGTAATGAAAAACGTATGCTTCAGCAGGCGGTCGATGCTTTGTTTGATAATGGCCGTTGTCGTCGCCCGGTTCTGGGTAGCAGCAATCGTCCTTTGAAATCTTTGACTGATATGATCAAAGGTAAACAGGGTCGTTTCCGTGAAAATCTACTCGGTAAGCGTGTTGATTATTCAGCTCGTTCAGTTATTGTTGTTGGCCCTGAACTTAAATTGTATCAGTGCGGATTACCTAAGAAGATCGCGCTGGAATTATACCAGCCTTTCATTATTCGCCGCCTGAAAGAATTAGGAATGGCCGACACCATCAAAAGTGCTAAGAAAATGCTCGAACGCCGTGATGAATGTGTATGGGATGTATTGGAAGAAGTCATTGATGGCCATCCAGTATTGCTTAACCGTGCACCTACTCTGCATAGAATGGGTATTCAGGCGTTTGAACCTAAGCTGGTCGAAGGTAATGCTATTAAGCTTCATCCGTTGACTTGTAGTGGCTTTAATGCTGACTTTGATGGTGATCAGATGGCTGTGCATTTGCCTTTAAGTATCGAAGCTCAGGCAGAAGCCCATATTTTGATGCTGACACCTAATAATATTTTCTCTCCAGCAAATGGATCGCCTATCATGTCGCCTTCCCAGGATATCGTTTTGGGTAATTTTTACATTACCCTGATGCGACCTGACCAAAAAGGTGCAGGGATGGCTTTTTGCACCCCAACTGAAGCGATGATGGCTTATGACATGGGCAAGGTCTCTATTCATGCCGATGTGAAGCTTCGTCTGCCTAAGAACAAACGCGCTCGCCATGAAGATGGTAGCTATAGTGAATATGGTGCGGTAATTAATTCGACTGCAGGTCGTTGTATTTTTAATGATATTCTTTCGGAAGAAATGCCTTTCTATAATCATAAACTTGGAAATAAAGGCTTAAGCCGTGTTATTAGCGATTGCTATGAATATGCCGGACGTGCCAAAACTATTGACTTGCTTGATGATATTAAAGAACTTGGCTTCAAAATGGCGACTATCGCTGGGCTGTCCATGGGTGTTAAAGATCTGAAAATCCCAACAAAAAAACAAGCAATTATTGATGTTACCCAGGCTCGTGTCGATCAAGTTCAGGCAAATTACGATGCCGGTGCTTTGACCGATGGCGAACGCTACAATCAGATTATTGATGCCTGGACACATGCTCGTGTGCAGGTTACCAATGAAATGATGATTGAACTGGAAAATGATACCCGTAGAGATCAGGAAACCTCTTGGATTACATGTGGGGATAGAACCTCTAATGAATTGAAATGCCAAGGCGTGTACTTTTTCCGGAATGCTGAGACAGGAAGAGTTAATGAGGGTTATATTGGACTTGCTGGTGCTGGCTCTAATAATACCGTATATACAAGAATCGGTATGCATTTTTCTGGCGATTTAACTAGTGATAATATGCTTAGTCGTTATGCTGATGAAGAAGAATATCAAATCAAAAATGGTTTGAGTTCATATAGTGCAGATGATGTGAAATTACAATTAAATGAAATTGAAAACAATCGCGACAAGTGGATTGAAAAACATTGGAAAAGATGGCGTGAAAAATATCTTGGTGAAGTTTTAAGCACATATATGTTTGTTGCTACCGAAGAAGACGGAGTAAAGCTTTCAAAAGAGCAGCTTGAGATTTTGGAACAAGCATTGATTTTATCTTATCCAGATAGTGAGCCTAGACCGATGAGAGCAAGGCAATCTTCTAATTTGATACCTAGATTTAATGATAAGGTTAAAATTGAAGCTGGGCAAACTCCTCAGGACGCATTACGTGATGCTTTGGCTAAAGTTTATCATGATTCTGTTTTGAGAAAATATTATCTGCGATGCGTGCAGGTTGTAAATAATCCAAAACGTTATTTGAACCCAGTATTTTTGATGACCGAATCCGGTGCTCGTGGTCGTATCGACCAGATTCAACAGCTTGCTGGTATGCGTGCATTGATGGCTAAACCATCAGGTGAAATCATTGAAACTCCAATTAAGGCTAACTTCCGTGAAGGCCTTAATGTTCTGGAATACTTCAGTTCTACTCATGGTGCTCGTAAGGGTTTGGCTGATACCGCATTGAAAACTGCTGATTCTGGTTATCTGACACGTAAGCTTGCTGATGTCTGCCAGAATGTTATTGTCAATATCTATGATTGTGGGACATTACAAGGTATAAATAAATCTGCTATCTATCAAGGTGAGCAGGTTGCTATTCCGCTACGCGAAGTTATTAAAGGTCGCGTAGCTCGCGATACTATCCGTAATCCTATTACCGATGAAACTATCGTGTTGGAAAATGAAGTTATTACTAACGAAAAAGCTAAGAAGATTGAGGATCTTGGTCTTGATACTATTCGAGTCCGTAGCCCGATGACATGCGAAAGTCCTCTTGGTCTTTGTGTAAACTGCTATGGTTTAGATATGAGTACCGGACGTATGGTTGAAGAAGGCTTAGCTGTTGGTACTATCGCAGCTCAGTCAATTGGTGAACCCGGAACCCAGCTTACTATGCGTACTTTCCATACCGGTGGTATCGCAGAGCGTGCGGTTATGGAACATCAGTTAAGAACAGCCCTTGCCGGTGTAGTTAAATACCATGACTTAAATGCGGTTGATACTATCATTGAAGGTGGTACCAAACGTCTGGCTTTGAAACGTAATGGCGAAATCTTGATTCTTGACCATAAAGGTCGCGAATTGGATCGTTACCGTGTGCCTTATGGTGCCGATATTCATGTTGTCGAAGGCCAGGAAGTTAAAGCCAGTGACCCGCTGTTTGAATGGGATCCACATAGTGTTCCTATTTTATCTGAGGCTACCGGTGTCATTCGTTTCCAGGATATCGAAGAGGGCGAAACCATTCGCACCGAAATTGAAAAAGGTAAAAAACAACGACCAATTGTTATCGAACATAAAGGTGAAAAGCATCCGCGCATCGTTATCGAAGATCCCGATGGCAATATTCTTGACTTCCATTACCTGCCTGCCAAGGCTCGTATTCAGGTTGAAGAAGGCGATGAAATCAAGCCTGGTGGTATGTTAGCTATGCAACCTCGAGCGATTTCTGGTACGCAGGATATTACCGGTGGTTTGCCGCGTGTAACTGAAGTTTTTGAAGCACGTAAGCCTAAAGAACCGGCAGCGATGGCGGAAATCTCTGGTCAGGTCGAATTACGCGGCGATAAACGCCGTGGTAAGATGACCATCATTATTCGAAGTGATACCGGTTTGGAAATCGAACATCATGTTCCGCATGATAAGCACCTTTTGGTGCATTCAGGCGATTATGTGATTGCTGGTGAACCTTTAACTGATGGACCGCTGGTACCCCATGATATTCTTAGAATTCGTGGTGAAGAAGCTTTGCAAGATTATCTGTTGCGTGAAATCCAGAGTGTTTATCGTGCTCAGAAACAGAATATCAATGATAAACATATTGAAATTGTTATTAATCAGATGCTACACAAAGTTAAATGCGAAAATCCAGGTGATACCGATTTATTGCCAGGTGATGTTCTGGATAAATTTGTTTTCCGTCGTGCTAATGATACAGTGGGAACAAGCCTGAAGATCAGCGATCCTGGCGATAGCGACCTTAAAGAAGGTCAGATTATCACTAAGGAAGAACTGGCAAAGGTTAATGAGCCGATTGTTGCTATTGGTGGTGATGAAGCTGTTGGCAAAAAATGCCGTCCGGCTACTGGTGCAACTATGTTGCTTGGTATTACCAAAGCATCACTTTCTTCTGAAAGTTTTGTTTCGGCGGCTAGTTTCCAGGAAACCACTCGTGTGCTCACCGAAGCTAGTATTTCCAGCAAGGTCGATCAATTGTTAGGCCTGAAAGAAAATGTTATTCTTGGCCATCTGATTCCCGCTGGTACTGCCTTTAAACCTTATCTGGGTATAAAAATCCAGCATAATGCTAAACCTCCTGTTCCTATTGAGCTTGAAATTGCTGAAATCGAAGAATACCAAAGTGAAGAAGCTTTGGCAGAAAAAGCAGTAAAAGAAGCATTAGGCTTGACGGATTAAGAAAAAAACTGTATATTACCCGACTTATCCTATATCTTACTTTTGGTATTATTAGGGTAAATGCCGCAATCATTAGGACTTATGTCATTTTTAGAGATAAGTATATTATGTGATGATTCGGTAGAATGTTGATAAACAAGAAGAATTGTAAGAAAATTCTGAAAAAATACGGAGCAAAAATGCCAACTATTAATCAATTAGTGAGAAATGGTCGTAAGTCGCCTAAGAACAAAAGTAAGTCACCTGACTTGGATAATTGCCCACAACGCCGGGGCGTATGTCTACAGGTTAAAACTCAGACTCCTAAAAAACCTAACTCTGCTTTGCGTAAGGTTGCTAGGGTTCGTCTCAGCAATGGTAAGGAAGTTACCGCTTACATTCCTGGTGTCGACCATAACCTTCAGGAACATAGTATTGTTCTAGTTCGCGGCGGCCGCGTACGTGACTTACCTGGTGTTCGTTACCACATCGTTCGTGGTGCATTAGATACCTTAGGTGTCGCTAATCGCAAACAGGCTCGTAGTAAATACGGTGCTAAACGTCCTAAATAATAAATGTGTACCTTGAATAAGTGAATAAGCTTGTTTGGTAGTACCAATGTGTGGTATTACATAGGGTTTATATCTAGAGCGGTGTCTGTCCATTATAGCACAGACGCGTTGAGTATATAGAATACCCAAAGGGTGTGGGCTTTGACTTGCGTCTAACAAAAGTTAAGGACCCACGAAACATTCTGTAGAAAACAGTAACTCGGAGTATGAAAGAATGTCAAAACGTTTTACCGCATCAGTTAAGCAATTAAGACCAGACGCTCGCCATGGCAGTAAGCTGGTATCTAAGTTTATCAATTGCTTAATGTATGATGGAAAAAAATCAGTAGCTGAAAAAGTTGTTTATGATGCAATGGATATCGTAAGCAAAAGAGTAAAAGATGTTTCTCAGCTGGAAGCATTTGAAACAGCCATTAATAATGTTAAACCTTTGATCGAAGTACGTAGCAAACGTGTTGGTGGTTCGACTTATCAGGTTCCAATGCCAGTTAATCCTAAACGTCAGCAAGCTTTGGCGTTTCGTTGGATTTTAGCTGCCTGCCGTAATAAATCCGGCAGGCCGATGGCAGAACGTTTAGCAGCTGAACTCACAGCTGCCTTCAATAAAGAAGGTACCGCAATGACTACACGCGAAAACGTACATCGTATGGCAGAAGCTAATAAAGCATTTGCACATTTCGCCTGGTAATCATTTTAAGCGAATTTCAAAGCCACAGCTGGGTAGTCCCTGGTTGTGGCTTTTTTTAATCGGAACATTAGCTATAAGTATTACAGCTTAGTAGACAGGTTGAACATAGATGGAACTTAATAAAATACGCAACATTGGCATAATGGCTCATATTGATGCAGGCAAAACGACTGTAACTGAGAGAGTATTGTACTTTACCGGCAAGACTTATAAAATAGGTGAAGTTCATAATGGCACCGCAGTGATGGATTATCTTCAGGAAGAGCAGGAACGCGGCATTACAATTACCTCAGCGGCTACGACTTGTCCCTGGAAAGATCATACCATTAACCTCATTGATACCCCTGGGCATGTTGATTTTACCGTTGAGGTTGAACGGTCGTTGCGGGTACTTGATGGGGCTGTAGCCGTCTTTGATGCTTCAGAAGGGGTTCAGGCTCAATCTGAAACAGTTTGGCATCAGGCCCAGAAATATAATATCCCATGTTTATGTTTTATTAATAAAATGGATAAACTTGGTGCTGATTTTGAAATGTCGATTAATAGCTTGCGTGAAAAACTTCATGCAGTGCCTGTGCCAATGACCATCCCGGTTGGCAATCAGGATGATTTCAAAGGTTTTATTGATCTGCTTTATCTCAAAATGGTTATTTTTGTAGAAGATAAAGTTGGCACTAAATTTGCTGAACATGATATCCCCGAAGAATATGCAAATGAAGTGGAAGAAGCTCGCCAGTATATGGTCGAAACAGCTGCTGACTATGATGAAGATTTGATGGAAAAATACTTTGCAGAAGAAAACCTTGATCCCAAACAGATTATTGCCGCATTACGTAAAGCAACAATTCAAGGAAAAATCCATCCGACTTTTTGTGGTTCGGCTTTAAAAAGCATAGGTTCACAAAGATTATTAGATGCAATCGTTGATTTACTGCCTAGCCCACTGGATAGACCTGATGTGGAAGGTGTTGATCCAAAAAATACCGATAAAATTATAATGTGTAAGTGTGATCCAAATGGCCCATTTGCTGCATTAGCCTTTAAAATCGCATCTGATCAGCATGGCGATTTGACTTTTCTGAGAATATATTCCGGTACATTAAAAAATGGTATGCGGGTACTTAATACCAATCGTGACAAAAAAGAAAATATTACTAAGATATGCCAAATGCATGCTAACTCAAGGATTATGCGTGACGAAGCTAAAGCCGGTGATATTGTAGCGGTGGTTGGCTTAAAAAACACACTTACTGGTGATACACTCTGTTTGCAGAAAAATCCAATTGTATTAGGAACGATAGAATTCCCGGAACCTGTCATCAGTGCTGCTATTGAGCCCAGGACTAATGCTGATAGAGTTAAACTGGCTGAGGCGTTAGAGACGCTTAAACGTGAAGATCCTTCCTTTAGAGCAACATTCCAGGAAGATACCGGTCAAACAATTATTAGTGGCATGGGGGAATTGCATCTGGAAATACTGCAGCACAAAATTATTCGTGATATGAAAATTGATGTGCGGGTAGGGCGACCTCGAGTTGCCTATAAGGAAACCATTACGCTTTTGGCACGTGGCGATGCTAAATTTGAGAAACAGACTGGTGGGCGTGGGCATTATGGTCACGTGGTTTTAACAATTGAGCCATATCCACCAAATGAAAAAGAAAACATTATTATTGAAGATAAAACCTCTGGCGGTGTGATTCCGAAAGAATTTATACCTGCAGCAATTGAAGGGGCCAAAAGTGCCTGTGGCGGTGGTATGTTGGCCGGTTATCCTATGGAAGGAATTAAAATTTGCATTATTGATGGCTCAAGTCATCAAGTTGATTCATCCGAAATGGCATATCAGCAGGCTGCCAGTATGGCTTTTAATCAAGCCCTAGATGAGGCGGGCCCAGTTTTGCTCGAGCCCATTATGAAATTGGAAGTTGTTACACCTGAACAGTATTATGGTGTTATTCAAGGTGATTTAGTGCGTAAACGGGCTGAAATCACCGATACCCATCAGCGTGGCCCAGTTCGCTACATTCACGCTAAGGTTCCTTTAGCTGAAATGTTTGGTTATGCCTCGGAATTACGCAGTGCTACCCAGGGCCGTGCAGGCTACTCTATGGAAGCTGACAGCTATGCAATAGTGCCTTCGCAAATTTCTAAAAAAGTTTTAGAAACTTCCTATTGACAAGCACACCAGTAACCTGTATAATTTGCGACTCGACTGAAGCGAGCGATGCTCATGTGCATTGCGGTTAGTGAATAGTTGAATACTTACACTCACCTCTAAATCCTTAGTCCTATATTTTTGTAATGTTTTTGCATTTATTATGGTTCTAACGATGTTCTGTGTCCTCGATATGTCAGGAATAATAGACTTTATTGCTATGAAAACTGACTAAATAGTTGGGAATGAAAAATAATTGATTAATTTCAGTTTTTTCAGTTGACTATTGGGCTCAAGACGCTATCCTAGCGATTCTGAATAATTGTCCCGGTGGCAATATATGTTTGTTAAAGCCTTGTGGCAAAAAGTGTTGAGCCAAAACAAGGCAAGTTTAAGATTCAATCTTAATTTAGAACAGGAGTAGTCTCAGTGGAGGCCGAAAGAATTAGAATTCGGATGGAAGCTTACGACCATGGTTCTCTTGATGCATCAGCAAAAGAGATCGTGGAGCAGGCTACCCGCACGAACGCCAGAGTCAGTGGACCGATCCCACTGCCAACGCGTATCGAACGTTATACTGTGCTTCGCAGTCCACACGTGAATAAAAAGTCTCGTGAACAGTTTGAAATGCGCACTCACAAACGCCTGATTGATATTAGGGACGCTAATCCGCGTACAATTGAAGCGTTAAATCGTCTGGTTGTACCAGCTGGCGTATTTGTAAAGATTAAAGTATAATTATGTAGTTTTGAAGCGTGCTGACAAAAATATGAAAGCACGTTTTTTTATCAGATAGCTCAGATAGGAAGTAATCGTATGACGATGCTTTTGGGTAAAAAAGTAGGGATGACACGAGTCTATGACGAAAATGGTGTCATCATTCCAGTAACAGTAATTCAGGCTGGACCTTGTGTTGTAACACAGGTTCGTACTGAAGAAGTTGATGGCTATAGTGCTGTCCAGCTTGGTCTTGACGATGTTGTTAAACATTCACGTCTTAAAAAACCAGCAATTGGGCATGCAGCAAAAGCAAATACTGTTCCGAAACGTTTTGTTCGCGAATTCCGGGTTAATGCCACAGAATACGCAGCTGGCGATGAATTGAATGTCGGTGTTTTCGAAGACATCAAATATGTTGATGTTACCGGTATCAGTAAAGGAAAAGGTTTTGCTGGAGTAATGAAACGCCATAACTTCAAAGGTATGGATGCTTCACATGGTTGCGAACGTAAGCATCGCCATCCAGGCAGTATTGCCTCGAACTCCGGTTCTGCTGGTAAAAGCCGAGGTATCCGAAAGGGTAAAAGAATGGGTGGTCACATGGGTGACGAGCAGTGCACCAGCAAGAATCACAAAGTTGTTGAAGTTGATGTTGAAAATAATCTGTTGTTAGTTAAAGGCCCGATCGCTGGCTGCAACAATGGATATGTAATGTTAAAGCAGGCTAAAACCAAAAGCTAAGCTTTAATCAGAATTAATAATAACGCTTAGAATGGCGGCAGTTATGATAGACGTAAAAGTATATAACCGCGAAGGTAAAGAAGTTGATACCGTTTCGGTCAACGAAGAAATCTTGGGCGGCAGAGTAAGACCAGCATTGCTGAAACAGGCAATCGTCATGTACCATGCCAACCAACGTCAGGGTACCGCAGCGACTAAAAGTCGGGGCATGGTACAGGGCTCAACCCGTAAGCTTTATCGCCAAAAGGGTACTGGCCGGGCACGTGTTGGTGCTAGCCGAACTGTTGTCCGTAAAGGTGGTGGCGTTGCATTTGCTAAAGTCAACCGTGATTTTTCACAACGTATGCCTAAAAAACAACGACGTTTGGCTCGTAACTCAGCAGTATTGGCAAAATTACTCAGCAATGATGTTATTGTTATTGACAGATTTGATTTTGCGGCACCTAAAACCAAAGAATTTACTATGGTTTTGAATAATCTGAAAATTGAACGTAGCTGCCTGGTCGCAATCGAAGAATATGATGTTAATGTATATAAATCCATGCGTAACATCCCCAGGATTAAATGTCTGGAAGTCGATCAGCTCAATGCAGGCGATGTGTTGAACAAACGTACACTGCTTATGACCAAAGCGGCTTTGGAAACTTTGGTCAATCCCGCAGCTGAGACTGTTGAAAATTAATTATCCCCAAGAGGTGAACCGTGGATAAGTATCAAGTAATAGTAAAACCGTTGATTACCGAACAGGGCACGCATCAAGCGACGACGCTGAATGCTTATGCTTTTGAAGTTAATCGTAAGGCAAACAAAATTGAAATTAAACATGCTGTAGAGCAGATTTATTCAGTTAAAGTTAAAGAAGTCCGTACGATGAACCGCAAGGGCAAACCAAAACGTCGTGGTTATGTTCAGGGACATGCAAGCAATTGGAAAAAAGCAGTTGTTGTCCTTCTGGATGGCCACGTAATTGACCTGTTCTAAATGTAATAAATATTAGCGAAACGTTATTAGGAAAGTAAGACAATGGGCATTCGCGTTTATAAACCAACCAGTGCTGGCCGTCGTAATTCATCGGTTAATGATTATGCCGAAATTACTAAGACCAAGCCCGAAAAAAGCCTGACCACACGTATTAAAAAACATGGTGGGCGTAATCACAGCGGAAAAGTTACTGTGCGTTTTCGTGGCGGTGGTGCCAGACGTCTTTATCGTAAAATTGATTTCAAGCGTCTCAAAGATGGAGTCGTTGCTACAGTTTTAGGTATTGAATATGATCCAAACCGCACTTGTCATATTGCTTTATTGCAGTATGAAGATGGTGAAAAAAGCTACATTCTTGCTCCTGTAGGTATCAAAGTTGGCGAAACACTTGAAAGTGGCCATAAGGTTGAACCTAAAGTAGGTAATTGTATGCCGATTGGCTCAATTCCAGTAGGTATGGAAATCCATAATATTGAATTGAATGTAGGTCAGGGCGGCAAAATAGTCCGTTCAGCAGGCGGAGTTGCTCGTCTGGTTGCCAGAGATGGTAAATGGGCTCATTTGATTTTACCCAGTGGCGAAATGCGGATGATTGATGTCGCATGTCGCGCAACTATTGGCCAAATCGGTAATGTTGATCATCAACATGTTCGTATCGGTAAAGCTGGTCGAAAACGACATATGGGCCGTAAGCCACACGTTCGTGGTAAAGCTCAGAACCCTGTTGCCCATCCTATGGGTGGTGGTGAAAGTCGCAGCAATGGTGGTCGACATCCTTGTTCGCCGACTGGTGTGTTGGCAAAGGGTGGTAAGACCCGTGCTAAAAAGAAAGCTTCGAATAAGAGAATTATTCGCAGACGCAAGAGTAAACATTACGGACAGTTGACACTGTAATTATGAGGAATACGAGTATATGAGTCGCTCGCTAAAAAAAGGACCTTTCGTTGACGAAAAGGTCTACAAAAAAGTAATGAAGCAGGTTGAATCAGGCAATAAAGAACCAATTAAAACTTGGGCTCGGCGTTGTACAATCGTACCAGAATTTGTAGGTTATACATTTATGGTACATAATGGCCGCATGTTTCACAAAGTGTATGTGACAGAAGATATGGTGGGGCATAAACTGGGTGAATTTTCACCGACCCGCAGTTTCAGAGGTCATGCAGCCGACAAAAAGAAAAGGTAGTTAGCCTGAGAAGCGGCCTAGCCGTATATCTTTGAAGAACTAATAGCTAATATCAGGATATAAAGATGTTAAGTAGTAATAAACTGAAAAAGTGTCGTCAGGAAGCAAACATGACTGTAGCAGAATTAGCTGCAGCATTAGCTCCTACCTCGGGTATGGATAAAGACAAAGCCCAGGTTGAACTGAAAAAGATGCGTTCAGATATCAAAAACTGGGAAAATGGTTTATTGAAAAGCAAAGGTTTGTTCAAAAAAAGATCAAGCCGTGAATGTGTAGAAGCATTAGCAACTGCTTTGAATGTGACTTCTCAGGATTTGGAATGCTGGCACGCCAGTCACAAGTTCTGTCCAATGGCACCGCGTAAGATAAGACTTGTAGCTGACTTGGTCCGCGACAGAGATGTTCAGGATGCCTTGGATGTGCTTAAGTTTGCCAATAAACGTGCTGCGGTTTTTGTTAGCCAGGTCTTGAAAAGTGCTATCGGAAGCGCCGCTGAAAACGAAGTTGATACCGATCAGCTTTATATTTCAGAAATTCGCGTTGATGAAGGTGGTATCCGCCGTGGCACCCGTCGCTGGAGACCAAAAGATCGGGGACGTGCTGTTTCTTTTACGAGATTAGCTAGTCATATATTTGTAAGCGTAGATGTAGAGAAATAATAGTCATGCCTTGAGGCATTGACCAGAGGAAATATTTATGGGTCAGAAAGTATCACCAATTGGTTTTCGTACCGGCATCACTAGAGGATGGCAAAGTCGATGGTTTGCTCCTAAAGCAGCTTATGGGACTTTCCTGGTTGAAGATCAGAAAATTCGAAAATTTCTGGATCAGCGTTTGAATCGACAACAGCCTTATGCTGCTTTGGCTCGCGTTGAAGTAGAAAGAACTCGTGATGAAGTTCGCGTTTCCCTTCATACCGCTCGTCCAGGTTTAGTTATTGGTCCTAAGGGTGCCGAAATCGATAAGATTCGTGAAGCTCTCGAAAATTTAATTGATCGTAAAGTAACAGTTAATGTTGTTGAGATCAAAGCACCAGAACTTAATGCCCAATTGGTTGCTGAAGGTATTGGCGAACAACTGAAACGTCGGGCTGCTTTCCGCAGAGCGATGAAACAGTCTTGTGAAACAGCTATGGCCGCTGGTGCAAAAGGTATTAAAATCATGTGCTCAGGCCGTTTAGGCGGGGCAGAACTTGCACGTAGCGAAACTCAGATTTTAGGTAGTATTCCACTGCAGACTTTGCAGGCAAATGTAGATTATGGTTTAGGTCTTGCTCATTGTACTTATGGTACAATTGGAATTAAGGTCTGGATATATCTTGGTAAGTTTGGTGAAGAAATTACTCCTGTACCTCAGCAACGCAGAGGGGGCAGAGGCCCAAAATCGAGAGACAAATAAGCTGATCGGTGATTGCCAAAAGTCTAAAACTGACAAACCGGTAGATAAAGGAATATAATCATGGCTTTGATGCCAAAAAGAGTTAAATATCGTAAGTACCAGAAGGGCCGACTTCGTGGTAATGCATCAAAAGGTAACTATGTTGCATTTGGCGAATTTGGACTGCAAGCTTTGGAACATTCAAATATTACTAACCGACAGATCGAAGCTGGGCGTGTTGCTGCGACTCACTTTTTGCGTCGCGAAGGTAAAGTCTATATTAGAATATTCCCGCATCGCTCTTTAACTTCAAAACCCCTTGAAGTTCGTATGGGTAAGGGTAAAGGCGAACCAAGTTCGTGGGTTGCCAAAGTTAAACCAGGTACAATCTTATATGAAATTGGTGGCGTTCCTGAAGATGTAGCTCGCGTAGCTATGTTACGTGTTTGCCATAAGATGCCAATAAGATGTCGATTTGTTAAAAGACGTCATGCAATATAATAGTAAAGACTTAAAGTTATGAAAAATAAAAAAGCAGAAGAATATCGTGGTTTAAGTACCGATGAACTTCTTAGTGAAGTTGAATCGTTGCGGGCACGACAGTTTGAGATGAGAACTCAGTCTGTTACAGAAAAGCTGGAAGATCCAACTCAGCTTACTAAAGTAAAATCTGAGATCGCTCGTATATTGACCGTAATTCGCGAGAAAGAATTAGCTGCCCAGGCCGCTAAATAATTATACTTTCATAAAGGTAGTGGAAAGCAAATGACCACAGAACGAAAAAAACCAAAAGTATATAAAGGTGTTGTCGCCGGTGTTTCTGGCAACAAAACCATTAAAGTGACTTTAGAGTATCAGACTAGTCATCCTAAGTATGGCAAGATGCTCAAACGCCGAACTAATGCTCATGTTCATGATGAAAATAATACAGCAATAGTTGGCAATACCGTTGAGATTTGTAAATGTCGCCCTATGAGTAAAACCAAAACATGGCGATTGGTACAAGTCCTTGATACAAACGCTTAATCTGAATATAGGATTATAGTTCGATGATTCAGCAGGAAACGATAGTAGAAATCGCAGATAACTCAGGTGCAAAGACAGCTCTTTGTATTAGAGTTCTTGGCGGCAGCACAGCTCGCGGCAAGAAAACTCGTCGCACAGCATCTGTTGGCGACATAATAAGAGTTGCAATTAAAAAATCTTTGCCTACTCTTAGTCTTGACGACAAAAAGGTTCATCGTGCGGTTATTATTCGCACTAAATACCCAATTAGACGTCCTGATGGCAGTTATGTCCGTTTTGACAGTAATGCGGCTGTTTTGATTGATGATAATAACAACCCTATAGGTACCCGTATCTTTGGTGCGGTAGCTAGAGAGCTTCGTGAAAAACAATTTATGAAGATCGTCTCATTAGCATCGGAGGTGGTGTGATGGCTGCTAAAATTAAAAAAGGTAATACCGTAAAAGTTATTGCTGGTGATGATAAAGGCACAACCGCCAAGGTTCTTAAAGTTTTACCTGATACTGGTAAAGCTTTGGTTAAAGGTGTTAATATGTGCTGGAAACATGTTCGTCCTTCCAAAAAAAACCCTCAGGGTGGTAGATTGCAAATCGAACGTCCAGTTAATATGAGTAATTTGAAACCTGTATCCGAATAAGGATTTTTAATAGTGCCAATAGGCATCAAACACAGAAATAGAGGCATGCGGAAATGACGCGGCTTGAAGCATTATATAAATCAAAGATTAAAAATGAAATGCAGAAAGAGTTTAATTACAAAAACTGCATGGAACTTCCTAAAATCCAGAAGATTGTTATCTCTATGGGCGTCGGTGAAGGTTCTAAAGACAAGAAACTTGTCGAAGGTGCCGTCAGAGATATGACTACTATTGCCGGTCAAAAGCCTGTAATTTGTAAAGCTCGTAAGAGTGTTTCAAACTTCAAACTTCGCGAAGGTATGGATATTGGCTGCAAAGTCACTTTGCGTCGCTCCCAGATGTTTGAATTTTTAGATAGACTTATTGCCTTGGCTATTCCTCGTGTACGTGACTTTCGTGGTCTTACACCAAAGGGCTTTGATAGTAGAGGTAATTTCTCTATGGGATTAAACGAACAGATGGTATTTCCTGAAATTGATCCAGATAAGATCACTAAAGTTCAGGGTATGAATATTAATATCGTAACTTCTGCGAAAACTGATGATGAAGCACGTTTTATGCTTAAACAGTTTGGTATGCCTTTTAGAGCAACTGATAAAATAGAAGACTAAATGTATCCGGCACGAGCCGGCTAATAATAATTGTAACCCATTTATTGGGCAATGGCGAAGAGGAACGCATGGCAACAAAAGCGATAAAATTCAAAGCTGCCGGAACACCAAAATTCAAAGTAAGAGGATATACACGATGCGAATTGTGTGGAAGACCTCGTGCGGTATATCGCAAGTTTAAGATCTGCCGTATATGTTTTCGTAATCTGGCCAATGAAGGAAAAATCCCTGGCGTAAAGAAAGCCAGTTGGTAATTAAAGCGGTTTATGACCGTATGGAGTAGAACGAATTATGAGTCACTGTGATCCTATAGCTGATATGCTCACGCGGATTCGTAACGCAGTAAGCATCGAAAATGCTGAAGTCCTGGTTAAGGCTTCTAGAGTATGCGAAGGTCTGGCTAAAGTTCTTAAAGAACAAGGCTATATCCAGGGATACGATAGAATCGAAACCACCGACAAGCAAGGCTTGCTACGAATCGAACTGAAGTATGGCCCATTGGGCGAAAAAGTGATTAATGAAATTAAACGTTGTAGCAAACCCTCTTGTAGAGTTTACTGTGATGTTTCAGAACTGCCTAAGGTATTAGGTGGTTTGGGAATTGCTATCCTTAGTACAAACAAAGGTGTGATTTCCGACCAGCAATGTCGCCAGCTTAATGTTGGCGGTGAGCTGTTATGTACGGTATGCTAAATTAGCAGAACCGTTTGCCATGAAGATTCACCTGTTTTTGAAATAGTGTTATGAGTCGTATAGGAAAAAAACCAGTTAAAGTGCCTTCGGGCGTAAAAGTACAGCTAGATGGTCAGAAAGTGACTATCAGCGGTTCTATCGGAACTTTGGAATTTGATGTCCATAACAACATTAATGTTGATTATGATACAGAAACTTCAATGTTTACAGTAACCCGACCTGATGATCATAAGCTTAATCGTGCTTTGCATGGCACTACTCGTGCTTTGATTGCTAATATGATCGATGGTGTGTCGAAAGGCTTTAGTAAAGCTTTAGAAATGTATGGAACCGGCTATGGTATCAAACAGCAGGGCCAGGATATTTATCTCACTGTAGGTTTTGCTAAACCGGCAGTATTGAAAATCCCACAGGGTGTCTCCGTTGAGATTGAAACACCTAATGCTCGTGGTAATGATACTCCAGCCAAATTCAAAATTACCGGTGCTGATAAACAAGCTGTCGGACAGTTGGCTGCTAAATGCCGAAAAGTTCGCCCTCCAGAACCTTATCTGGGTAAGGGGATCCGTTATGGCGGCGAAGTAATCAGACGTAAATCCGGAAAAGCTTTCGGTAGCGGTTAATAGAACCGGCCAGTTTGTTGTTCTGCTCTTGGTGGTTTATCTTTTCAAGTGCAGAAAAATCAACGCAGTTCACTATGTATGCTGTCAACTTTTTATTGAGATGCAATAATGGAAAAGAATAAATTTAAAAACGTACAGAAAACTCGTCGTAAAAAACGTGTACGCAAAAAAGTATCTGGTGATGCTCAGCGTCCTCGTTTGACAGTCTTTCGTTCTCTGAGACATATATCGGCTCAGTTGATCGATGACGAAGCAGGTTGCACTTTAGTTGCTGCCAGCACTTTAGGTGAAAAAATCTCTAGTGGTGGTAACTCTGATGCGGCAACCAAAGTTGGTCAAGTTTTAGCCAAAAAGGCGACTGAACTAGGTATCCGTCAGGTCTCGTTTGATCGTAGCGGTTTCAGATATCATGGACGTGTTAAAGCTTTAGCTGAAGCCGCCCGGGAAGCTGGTTTGGTATTTTAATGTTACACTGTTTTTAACAGTATAAGAATTGGAGAAAAACGTGGCTCAGTTTGCAGCACGAAATGAACGTGAAGAGAGTCCGGTTGAGGACCAGTTGGTCAAAATTTATCGCTGTTCTAAAGTGGTAAAGGGTGGCCGTAACTTTAGCTTCGCAGGTCTGGTTGTCGTTGGCGACCGCAAAGGACAGGTAGGCTATGGCTACGGTAAAGCCAATGAAGTTCCTCAAGCGGTGGAAAAAGCTAATAAAGAAGCTCGCAGAAGTCTTGTTAGTGTAAACCTTAAAGGTACTACGATTCCTCATCAGGTATCGGGCCGTTTTGGTGCCACTAAAATTACTTTGATTCCTGCTAGTGTTGGTACCGGTGTTATCGCTGGTGTCTCTGCACGATCTGTGCTTGAATTAGCTGGAATCCAAGATGTATTGACCAAAATCTATGGCAGTACAAGTCCGAAGAACGTTGTAAAGGCAACTATGAATGCCTTGAAATTGTTAAAAAGCCGCGAGCAGATCGAAAAGCTTCGCGGAGTAAAATTATCATAAATGATAAGGAACTGAACAGCCATGATGAATCATGAGATAACATCTCTGGTTGGTAAGCATAAGGCTCGCCGTCGTATTGGTAGAGGTCAGGGTAGTGGACTTGGCAAAACTTCCGGTAAAGGTCATAAAGGCCAAAAATCTCGCGCCGGTGGCATGCCTCCTATTACCTCAGAAGGTGGCCAGATGCCATTATTCCGTCGTTTACCTAAACGCGGTTTTAACAATGTTAATTTTGCAACTCGCTATGCTATCGTTAACGTATCCCAATTGGATTGTTTCGATGAAGGTACTCGCGTTGATGCAGAAGTTTTGTCTAACATTGGACTTGTCCGCGGCACTGATTTACCACTAAAAGTTTTAGGCGACGGTGAACTTAATCGTAAACTTACAGTTGTTGCTAATAAATTTAGCAAATCTGCTCTACAAAAAATCACCAGTGCTGGTGGTACTATCGAGCAACTGTAACTTTGATGCGTATATAATAACCTACAGGGAGCGAGTTTGCTAATGATCTCGGCATTTGTAAGTATATTTAAAATACCAGAATTGAGAAAAAAAATAATCTTTACCCTGTTGATGCTTTGCATTTACAGGGTTGGATTCTATATTCCTCTACCTGGTGTAGATAAGAATCAGATGAAAGCTATTACTGATCAGGTAACTGAGGATGAAGATAAAACTGCCGCCGAACGTGCTGCGGATTACATCCAGATTTTTACCGGTGGTAATCTTCGGCAAAGTTCATTGTTTGGCCTTGGTATAATGCCTTATATCTCTGCCTCGATTATTTTGCAATTGCTGACCACAGTTATTCCTTCTCTTGAAAAACTTTCTAAAGAAGGTACAATGGGCCGCAAGAAAATACAGGAGTATACTCGCTGGCTCACGGTGGGGCTCTGTATCGTCCAGGGGGCTTTTATCCTCGGATGGATGGTCAAATCTGGCTTTGTCTATAGCGAAATCTTGGAGCAGAATAGAATTCTATTCTTTATGATGGGTGTTTGCGCTATGACAGCCGGTACTGTCTTTTTAATGTGGCTGGGTGAACAAATCGATGAATATGGCATCGGTAACGGTATTAGTCTTATTATTATGGCTGGTATTGTCTCCAGAATGCCTAATGCGGTTATTTCATTAAAACGCATAGATATTAACCCTTTAACTATTGTTGTCCTTATTATTGCATTTATTGGTGTTATCGCTGGTGCGATTTTTATTACGCAGGCTCAACGTCGTATTCCAGTCCAGCAGGCAAAAACTACTCGTGGACGTCGAGTCTATGGCGGACAAAAGCAATATTTGCCTTTACGTCTGAACCATGGTGGCGTTATCCCGATTATCTTTGCTGTCACTTTAATGCAGTTCCCAACTATTATATTCAAAATGATGGCTGAACGATGGCCTTCATGTTCTTGGCTTGGAGATGCTTTCTTGCCAACCAGTTTTGTTTATAACTTCTTATATATTGCTTTGATTTACTTCTTTGCTTTCTTCTGGACTACTGTACAGTTCCAGCCAAAAGAGGTTGCTAATAACTTAAGAGATTATGGTAGCTTTATTCCTGGACTTCGTCCTGGAAAACGTACCGCTGAATATCTCGAAAATGTAATGACACGCATAACTTATGTCGGAGCTGGATCTCTCGCTTTGATCGCTGTTATCCCAGCTCTTGTGATGGCCCTGATGGGAATACCTTTTGGTGTCGCTACTTTCTTGGGTGGTACTGGTTTGCTCATCGTTGTCTCAGTTTCTCTTGATCTGGTACAGAAGATCGAAACTCAATTGATAATGCGTAATTATTCCGGCTTTATGGATAGCGGAAAGATAAAAGGTTCTCGATCATGATTGTAGTATTTTTAGGCCCTCCCGGTGCAGGCAAAGGCACTCAATGTAACTTTATTTGTGACCGGTATGCTCTTAAGCATATGTCCAGTGGTGACATCCTTCGTCGTGAACGTAAAGAAGGCACCGACTTGGGCAAAGAAGCTCAGAGCTATATGGATAGCGGTAAACTTGTTCCTGATAACCTGATCGTTGCAATGATGATGAAAGAAATTCAGGCCGCTGACGATGCTAAAGGTTTTGTCCTTGATGGCTTCCCAAGAACTATTGGCCAGGCCGAAGCATTAGATAATGCCATGGACAAGGCAGGCAAAAAAATCGATGTTGCATTAAATTTGCAAGTTGATGATAATAAATTGGAAGAACGCGTCACTGGCCGTCGGAGCTGCCTGAAATGTGGAGCTTCTTATCACCTGGTATTCAGCCCACCTAAGGTCGAAAATCAATGCGATAAAGGTTGTGGCCAACTAAATCAGCGTAGTGATGATACTTCCGAAACTGTTCGTAGTCGAATCGCAACTTACCATGAACAAACATCGCCTTTGGTTGCTTATTATACCAAAAAAGGTAATATTGCGGATCTTGATGGAAATGCTGCGATTGAAAATGTTACAAAACAAATAGTAGAGGTCCTCGATAAGGTTTAACCTCATGGCTATTTCGATACGAAGTGATAATGAAATTGAATTGATGCGTGATGCTGGCCGAATTGTTGGCCAAGTGCACGATGAAATAAAAAAAATATTAAAACCCGGGATAACGACGCAATTTTTATCTGATCTCAGTGATAAAATTATCCAAGACAATGGCGCCATTGCTTTATTTCGTGGTGTGCCCAATCCACCTTACCCGGATTTTCCTTCTAGCATTTGTGTAAGCATCAATGAGCAGGTTGTTCACGGAATTCCGAGTAAACGACAACTCAAAGATGGTGACATTATCAGTGTAGATTGTGGAACCAAACTTAAAGGTTATTGTGGTGATGCCGCCAGAACTTTTCTGGTTGGTAATGTTTCTGACGAAACCAAGAGACTGGTTGAAGTGACCGAGCAAACTTTGCTTATCGCTGTAAGTGCAATAAAACCAGGGGTTTACTGGAGCGAAATTGCCAAAGCTATGCAAGCACATGCTGAAAAAGCTGGCTTTGCTGTTGTGCGTGAGTATGTTGGCCACGGTATTGGCCGAAAAATGCATGAAGATCCTAAAATCCCCAATTATGTGGATCGACATGTCTTGCGAAATGATTTTATGTTACGCAAAGGCATGGTTTTGGCCATTGAACCTATGGTTAATCTAGGCTCAGAGAAGGTCAGAACCCTTAAAGATGGTTGGACTGTTGTGACCCTGGATGGTAAGCCCTCCGCTCACTGGGAACATACCATCGCTGTCACAGAAAAAGGCAGTGAAATTTTAACTTTACAATAGAAAACAACTGTTGACTATTTTGAAAAAGTGTGTATACTATCCGATCTGTGTTTTAATACGGATAATAGAAAGAGTATAATGGCCAAAAATGATGCAATTAGAGTAGATGCAATAGTCAAGGAAGCCTTGCCTAATGCGGTATTCAAAGTAGACCTGGAAAATGGCCATTCGATAATGGCTCATGTTTCTGGAAAAATGCGTATGCATTTTATCAGAATACTTCCTGGTGATACTGTTACTGTAGAATTAAGCCCTTATGATTTGACTCGAGGACGTATTGTTCTGAGAAAATAGGGTAGCTGATTGTTGCCATAACAGTATTGATACTGTTAAAAAACAAAAATCAAATTGAGCTATATGGGTTAGGTAAAACTACTCAGCTTAAGGTAGGTATGAAATTATGAAAGTAAGAACTTCTGTAAAAAGAATTTGTGAAAACTGTAAGATTGTCAAACGCAAAGGCGTAGTTAGAATAATTTGTTCATCTAACCCACGTCACAAACAGCGTCAAGGTAAATAGCGAGGAACATGAATATGCCGCGTATTGCTGGTGTCGATGTACCAAATAACAAACCGGTTTGGATCGCCCTGACTTATATTCAGGGTATTGGTCGATATTTCGCTCATGAGATTCTTAAAGAAGCTCAGATCGATGAGACCTTAAAAGCAAAAGATCTTTCCGAAGAGGAAATCACAAAAATTGCTGGCATTCTTGCCCGTAGTTATGTGATTGAAGGCCAACTTAGAAGAACTGTGTCTCAGAATATATCTCGCCTAAAAGATATTGCCTGCTACAGAGGTATTCGTCATAGACGTGGGCTTCCTGTTCGTGGACAATCTACTAAGTGTAACGCTCGTACCCGTAAAGGTCCCAAAAAGACTGTTGCTGGTAAAAAGGGTGTTAAGGAAATGCGTTAAGCATTTCAGTGCTTTTACATTTGCAGCTGGTATAATGCTGTCAATGAGATTGTTGTTTGGTAAAAAAACAACGTTAATAATCCTTATATAGCAGGAAAAGAAATGGCTAAAAGAGGTACGAAAAAAAGAGTTCGCCGTAATGTGGGCAAAGGTATTGCTCATATTAAAGCAACTTTCAATAACACGCAAATCACTATTACTGATGTTAATGGTGAAACACTTTGCTGGGACTCAGCTGGCACGATTGGCTTTAAAGGCTCTCGTAAAAGTACGCCTTTTGCTGCTCAAAGAGCTGCAGAAAAATGTGCTAATACTGCCAAAAAAAGTGGTGTAAGTGAAGTTGAAGTTAGAGTTAAAGGTGCCGGCAGCGGTCGCGAATCTGCAATCTCAGCTTTACAAGCTGCTGGTTTGCGAATTTCTGCGATTGAAGATGTCACTCCATTGCCTCATAATGGTTGTCGTCCGGCTAAGCGTAGAAGAGTATAAAAGTGGTTGGTGCCGATGGCCCGTTTTGTGTGCCTGGCTCAACCTTAATAGAATAAAACCCGAAATATAAATATTCGTTGGAGTAGTGATGGGTAGATGTTTAGGACCAGTTTGTCGTCAATGCCGCAGAGAAGGCATGAAACTGTTTCTCAAAGGCCTTCGTTGTGAAACTGCAAAGTGCCCAATAGAGAAACAGTCTAGGAACAAAGTACCTGGTATGCATAACTGGAGACGTGGCCGTAATACCGATTATGGTGTCCGTCTGCGTGAAAAGCAAAAAGTGAAACGCTATTATGGCGTGTTGGAAAAACAGTTCCGCATTTACTTTGATCAGGCAACTAAAGCTGTTAATACTGGCGAAGCTTTGCTTTGTATTTTGGAACGTCGCCTGGATAATGTCGTCTATAAAATGAATTTTACTGATTCTAGACGCGATGCCAGACAGTTAATTAATCATGGCCATATTTACGTTAATGGCACCAGGGTTGATGTTGCTAGTTTCCTTGTCAAAATCGGTGACAAAGTTACTATCGGCAAAGGCGAAAACACTCAGAAAATGATCAAAGCTAAGATTGAAGCTATCGCTGGTAGCCCCACTCAGAACTGGATCGAAGTTAATTCTGCCACTCCTGAAGGTACTGTCGTTGCTTTCCCAAGCCGCGAAGATGTTCAAATCCCAGTTGAAGAACACCTCATTGTCGAGTTCTGTTCTAAGTAATCTTTTGATTGCTTCGGTTTGAAATTAATTTGTGCCGATTGTATAATGTTTATCAATCGGCTATTTTATAAATAATTTTATGTTTTCAAAAGAAGGCTGATTTTTGGCCTCAAGCGATTTAAATCGTGAGAACTATTAGCTGATACTGAATACATAACGAATTTGGAGGCCCGATAATGCGTATAAGATGGCGAGGATTAGAACTTCCCACTAAATTACAGTTGGATAGAGAAATTTCAAATGAGACTTTTGGCCGTTTGGATATCGAACCTTTTGAAAGAGGTTTTGGTACAACAGTTGGAAATAGCCTCAGACGTATTTTACTATCTTCACTCGAAGGCGCTGCTGTTACTTCGATTAAACTTAAAGGCGCTAACCATGAATTTATGTCCATCAAGGGCGTATTAGAAGATGTTACTGATATTGTTCTTAACATCAAATCATTGGTTGTTAAATTTGATGGTGATGAACCGCGTAAAATGCGTTTGACTAGAAATACTGCCGGTGTTATTAAAGCTTCTGATATCGAAGCTGAACTCGGAATTACAATTATTGAACCTGAACATGTTATTGCTACTTTGACTGATGATATTGAATTTGACATGGAATTGACCGTTGAAAGAGGCCGTGGCTATGTCACTGCCACCGAAAAAATTGGCCCCAATCAGGAAGTCGGTATTATTCCTGTTGACGCTATTTTCTCTCCGGTTAGACGTGTTCGTTATAAAATTGAAGATACTCGTGTAGGCCAGGTCATTAATTATGATCGTCTGGTTATGGAAATATGGACCGATGGAACTGTTAGCCCTGAGATGGCTTTGGTTGAAGCTTCAAAAATACTCAGCAAACATCTGACTCCGTTTATCCAATATTTCGAAATGGGCGATAGCTTTGCCGAAGAAACCGCTGAAGAAATTCCTGAAGAAATTTCTGCTGCTGATGAAGAGCAAAAACGCTTAATGGAAATGCCTACATCTGAATTGCAGCTTTCTGTCCGAGCTGCTAATTGCCTGGAAATGGCTAAAATTGATACTCTTGGCCAACTCTTGGAATATGATGAAAATCAACTGCTTAGCTTACGCAGCTTTGGTAAAACTTCTTTGAGAGAAGTTAGACGTAAACTTGAAGATCTTGGCATTTCGCTGAAATCAGACAAGTAATAATATCCTTTAAAACTATTTTTGTGTTTTGACTTTTATCAAAGCTCGAACAATTTTAGAGTTTATTATTTATAATATTAATTGGCTTTGCCAGAAAACTATACCCTCTGGGGTATATAACCATTAGATAGAATAGGAATTTAGATATGCGTCATCAGATGGCTAAAAAACACTTAAGCCGTACCAGCTCTCATCGTATCGCTTTGAGAAGAAATATGGTGGCATCGCTGTTTGAACATGGTCGTATTGAAACTACTGTTGAAAAGGCTAAATTTATTCGTCCTTTCGCAGAAAAGCTTATTACTTTGGCACGTAAAGGCACCTTACATGCTCGTCGCAGAGCTATTGCTTTGCTTCAGGATCGTAATATTTGTGTTGAAGTTAATGGCCAGGTTGAAAAACAAACTACTGTTATTCATAAGCTTTTTAATGAAATCGGCCCTAAGTTTGCCGACCGTAATGGTGGCTATACTCGTATCGTTCGTTTGGCTAAACGTCGCCTCGGCGATAATGGTCAACTTTGTTGGATGATGCTTGTTGATGAACCTCTTGCCGTTAAAGCTGCTCCAGCACCTGCACCAGTAGTAAAAGCTCCTGAACCTGTAGTTGAACAAACAACCCCAGTGACAGAAGAAACCCCTGCTGAAACTCCAATTGAAGAAGAAAAAGCCGAATAATTATTCAGGCTTTATTATCAAGTTATTGAAGGCAGCTTTACCTGTAATTGGTGAAGCTGCCTTTTTTCGTTTTAATTATCTGAAAGGTCCATGATGACAGATTGTATATTTTGTAAAATAATAGCCGGCAATATACCTTGTGCCAAAATTTATGAAGATGATGCCACTCTTGCTTTTTTGGATATTGGCCCTTGCAGTGATGGCCATACCCTGGTTATCCCCAAAAAACATTACGAAACACTTGATCAATGTGACCCTGAAACTATGGCTGCTGTAGGTGAAACTTTAACCAATGTAGCTTTAGCTTTGGTTAATGCATTAGATATCCATGGCTATAATGTAGTATGTAATAATGGCTCACAAGCGGGGCAGGAAGTGCCACATTTACATTTCCATATCATTCCATGTAAAGGTAATCAAAAATGCGTTAAATTGGCATCTCAAGGCCAATATGCCCCAGGTCAAATGGAAAATATTCGTAAAACTATTGCTGATGCATTAGCAAGGTAGCTTAAAGATATTGATTACGCATTGCCTGGTTAAATGAATACCAGGAAAAATTTCTCCCTGGACACAGTGTTTTTGCTCCTGGAGCGTCTTTGTGACCAATAATTCTACTTGGATCAATATTATAATGTCTGCGTAATACCGCTACTAGCTTTGCTAATGACTGATATTGTGCTGGGGTTGGGTTTTGGTTTTCAAAATTACCTACCAGGCAAATGCCTATTGTGTGTTCATTCCAGTAATTGTCGTCATTAATATCGACGCGGCAATGGGCACCATGCTTTTGCTGTTTCCATCTTATGCCGATTTCAATTTCTCCATCAGCCAGCCCATGGTCACTATTGCCATTGTTGATGACAAAATGATAACCCAGACTGTCCCAGCCATTGGCATTGCGGTGCATGGCATCGAATGTAGTTGCGTCTCCAGCTGTAGTTGCTGAATGATGTATTATAATGCCTTCCCAGCGATTAATGTCATCCAGATGGGCTGGCGCCAGATATGGATTTCTGTATCCCGATGTTCCGCTTCCACTTGAAGGTCGGTATCGTCTGGGACTTACATCTGACATCATTATAGTTGTCGACGAGGTTGGCTCACAACCTGTAACGGCTAAGCTCCCCAAACCTAATGTCACTATTTTTAACATTTGGCGGCGTGAAATGTTATTCATTTGATGTTTCCTCTTGTTCTTGGCCTTTGACAGCATCTTCGATAGTATCATATATACTGAAAAGATTATCCAGCTGGGTAGTCCTCAGAACTTTATGTAAACTTGGTTGTATATCAAGCAAACCAAGTTTTACTTTATCCTGATAGCATTTTTTACGTAGCTTAACCAGCGAACCAAGAGCCATACTGCAAGCGAAAAACAAGGATTTCATATCAACTATTATATGCTCACATCCTAAAGCCAGAACTTTGTCGATGCTTGCATCAAATTCTTGCGTTTCGGTCATATCTGCCGAACCGATAAGTTTCATAATTGTTATATTGCCTTGAGCTTCAATTTTTATGGTTAGATTGCTCATTATTCAACTGCTTTATCTTTATATTTAACCATATGGATACCATTGCCTTTTTTATTATATTCAATGACATTCAAATAGGATTTCATTAACAAAATACCGCGACCGTTGGGCTGATCGATATTATCCATTTCCCGCGGATCGGGCACATCCTCAAGCTTGAAACCATTACCCTGGTCAATTATGTCTATTTCTACTCTTTTGCTGTCTACATAATACCGTATATCAACTTTTTTGTTGTCATCCATCCCATTGCCATGCCGGATCGCATTGGTTAATGCTTCTTCCAGGCATAGCCGGATAGCAAATATGTCCTGATCAGGATAATCAAAATGCATAGCTGCATGAAGAATGTCATCTTCGACCTTTTTGGCTTGCTGGTAGTCGCTGGGTATTTGAATTTCTGCAAAAAAATTAGTAGCCATAATCTTCTTTTCAGGAAAATGGTGATTTTAGAAGCTGGTTAAAGCTTCTGTTTGTTGTTCGTAGATTTCAAAAACATTATTGAGTCTGGTTATAACAAAAATCTCTAATAATGATGGGGCAATACTGCAAAGTTTCAGGTTGCCTTTGGTTTCACTAATGTGTTTGTTAAGACGAATCAACATCCCCAGAGCACTTGAGCTTAGGTGTTTGACCTTGGAAAAATTAAGCAGAATATTGGCTGCTGGGTTTTCCACGACAAATGCAAAGAGTGAATCTGTGATTTCGGCTATTATTGCTTCATCCAGAATTTCTTCATTGAGCAGATTGACGACATTAACGTCATTTTGTCTCACTATTTCAATATTAGGTCCATGTATCATTTATGCCTCGCATTTTAAAATACCCTTGGCTATTCAACCGCAGCTAACATTAAGCCCGGCAATATCAGGGTAACTATATGTTAATAATCGGA
The DNA here is from genome assembly GCA_016342495.1 of Phycisphaerae bacterium. Classification (GTDB taxonomy): domain Bacteria; phylum Planctomycetota; class Phycisphaerae; order Sedimentisphaerales; family SM23-30; genus JAEIOG01. Next base: position 40,221 of record JAEIOG010000001.1, on the reverse strand, counting down.
TAGGCGGTCATTGCCCATTACAATTTTCCTATATTTTTTGCCAGTACCATTGAGTTATGAAAAAACAGCCTCGGAAAACAGCAATCGTCGCGATTTCTACAGGTAAAACTTTTTCAGAATGTATGGTTTGTATCAATTGTAATTATTATAACGTCTATATCTTTTTTTGCAAAAAAAACAGTTGTAATGTATTAAAAAAACTCATTTATTCATGTTTTTCCCTGCATTTCCCTGTCTATATTGTCCTATAACTTGGGATTCAGCTTGACACTCCATATGTTGTATGATATTAAATGTATGTCTCTACAGATTGTTGGACTGGACTTTTATTAACCAAGGATTTTTATTGTGCGATGCCCGTATTGCAAAGCTGATGATGATAAAGTAGTCGATTCGCGTGCTGGTGAACAAGGCCGCGTTATTAGACGACGTCGCCAATGTCTCAAATGCGATAAACGTTTTACTACTTATGAAAGACTTGAAGAAGTCATAAAGCTTTCTGTCGTGAAAAAAGATGGTTCACGCGTACCCTTTGAACGTACAAGTATTATCGAAGGTGTTCGCAAAGCCTGTTATAAAAGACCTGTCTCAATTCAGCAGATTAATGAATTAGCCGAATGTGTTGAAGAAGATGTACTCAGCCAGGCTGGCCAGGAAGTCGATAGTCGCTTGATAGGGCGATTAACTCTTTCGAGACTTAAAAAACTAGATAAAGTTGCTTATATTAGATTTGCCAGCATTTATCTTGAATTCCAACAGGTTGACCAGTTCATCGAAGAGGCTCATCAGGCATTAAAACCAGATTTGAGCGAAAATCTGCCTGAACTTTTTGAAGAATAATCAGGTCTTAACATTTATATCCCTACTCGCTTTACTATATTACAACTTTCTTGCTTAATATAACTATGAAAATCAAAAACAAATTTTATATCGAAACTATGGGTTGCCAGATGAATAAGCTGGATTCTGACTTGGTAATCGCTCAGCTTAGTGATGATGGCTTTGACCGCATCGAAAACCCTGATGACGCTGGTGTGATTATTTTTAACACCTGTTCAGTCAGGCAGCATGCCGAAGATAAGGTCCTTACCAAGGTTAACCAGTTCAAAAAACGCTATCAACAGCACCGTGATGTTATTATTGCAATCATCGGCTGTATGGCTCAACGCATGGGCCAACAGCTCCTCGATGAAAATCCCCAGGTTGCCGTCGTTTGTGGCCCGGGCCAGTTGCATGAATTATCTGATCTGATCCAAAACGCTGTTGCCAGCCTTGAAGATGAGCACCAGAAACTTGCCCCCCAGTCCGAAGGTCGCCGAAAAAAGAAAGCTAACCCTCAGAGAATCGTTTCATTAAATAATCCTGAACAGCAGGAACTAATGGAACAGCTCGATTCTACTCGAACTCATCGCGATTTTGATCATCCATTTATGGCTTATGTGCGCGTCATGAAAGGTTGCAATAATTTCTGCCATTACTGCATCGTACCTTATGTTCGAGGCCGCGAATACTATCGTCCTATCGAAAATATCGTTGATGAATGTAAGCGTTTAGCTGATGATGGAATCAAGGAAATAATCCTTTTGGGGCAGGCTGTTAATTCCTACAAATATATTGAAAAGGGTAAAACCCTTAATCTTGCCGATGTGATCGAAAGAGTAAATGAAATTGACTCGGTGCAGCGTATCCGTTTTGTTACCAGCTATCCACGTGATTTTGACTATCGCATCTTCGAAATGATGGCTGCAATGCCCAAGGTTTGCTCTTATTTGCACATGCCAGCCCAGACTGGCTCAGGCAAAATGCTTAAAGCGATGAACCGCCATTATACCATTGGTAGATATGATGAAATAATCGAAAAAGCCCGTGAGATAGTCCCCGATATCGCTATTGCTGGGGATTTTATTGCAGGTTATTGTGGCGAAACCGAACAGGACCAACAGCAAACTCTTGATCTTATCAAAAGGGTACGCTATAAAAATATTTTTGCTTTCTTTTATTCCCCACGTCCCGGCACCAAAGCTTATGATAAATTTGAAGATAATGTGCCAATGGAAATCAAAAAACGTCGCCTCAAAGAAATCCTCGACCTGCAAAATGAAATTGCCGCCGAATATAATCAGAATTTCATTGGCAAAACCGTCGAAGTCTTAGTTGAAGGCCCCAGTAAAAAAACGAAACAAAACGAAACCGCCGACAGTAACCATATCCAACTCACTGGTCGCACCCAGGGAGATCATATTGTAGTCTTCGATGGCACCAAAGAAATGATTGGCACCCTCAAAAACATAAAAATCGAAAAGACCACCTCACTAACCCTCTTCGGCTAGCCATAAAAAAACTGGCTTGATCTGTGATAATCAATTCTATACTCATAACAATTGAGTTATTCCGTTTTATCTGCCTATAAGTTAAGGTTGTAGATATTCGCGGTTTTTTGTTCGGCAGTCCAGCGGGCAAAAGATTCGTTCGCAGTAGAAATCGGATTTTAAGAGGTTCCCTTAATATATGCAAGGTGGCTCTGCCAGCTAAAAAACCCACAAACCATTTAAATAATTGTTAACTCTTGACCAATCAAATCCGTATTTATCCGCCCGATTTGTCAAAATCCGTGTCCTATTCTTATATTTTCACCCAGCCACTAAATAATCTTATTCACATGTGGCCCTACCACAGCCACAAAACTGCAAATACACCCCCAAACCAAACCAATAACTTCCCCGTATCAGCCAAAGCTTTATTCATTTTTTCACCGTTGGCTCCATCTTTTAGAACCACTCTAATTACCGGCAAAGCCACAACCGCTGCCAATGGCATAAATAATGCTTCCTTATGTGTTCCCGTCACCAATGCATAAATCGCCGGCACCATAAATCCCCCTGATATACAAGCTACATATTCAATCTTGCCAAAGATCGTCCCCAGTTTTACCACCAGCGTCCCTTTATGGCTTATACGATCCTGTTCAACATCCCGCAGATTATTAACTACCAAAATAGCAACCGAAATTAACCCTGCCCCCAATCCTATAATAATTGATTCATAAGAAAATTCTAGGCATTGCACCCAATATGTCCCCGCTACCGCAACTGGCCCAAAAAATATCAATACAAATATATCACCTAGTCCAATATACCCCAAAGGCTTTGGCCCGGCTGTATACAAAATCCCAGCTATAATCGAAGCTAGTCCTATCGCTAGTATTGGCCAACCCCCTCGATAAATAAGATACAATCCACAAATACAGGCCAGCCCAAAAGTTCCAATCGCCGCAATAGCCACCTGCTTTGGTGATGCTCCCCCCGAAGCTGTTATTCGCGTTGGCCCCTTGCGGTCTCCCCGGTCGGAACCTTTGATAAAGTCGCAAAAGTCATTGGTGTAATTTGTGCCAATCTGGATAAAAATGGCACTTAACAATGTTACTATTGCTGATAATATATGCAAATTACCATTACTCTTTGTCAGTACAAGTCCTATCGTCACAGGTACCACCGCTGCCCAAAGAGTCTTCGGCCTTGCCGCTATTATCCATTTTCTCAGTTGCAAAATCAGGACCTTTCTATCACTAAGTAGGTTTATAATATAGTCCAATTTTATTTAAGGGTCAATTAAAACCTTCTATTGCCATGTTGTAGCCTACCGGGCAATGGAACGCTAGCGACATGGTTTTGAAGGCATAAATATTATTTCTGCAAAAAATATCACAAAATTCAAAATGTTTTTGAGAAATATTAATATTTTCAGTTTCCCTTAAGGTTTGCTAGGTATAATCCAGAAGTAACATCGCTGTTTTCCTTGTTCAGAAATTGAAATGGAGTAAATTGCGTAATATTAATTGTTTTTTATGGAGACTATTATGAAATCGAACAAATCAAAAATGCTGGTTATCCTCTTTGTTTTGTGTGCTGCTGTTGGACTTACCGCTTATGCGGGTAAACAGCAAAGGAAAAATGACAACGAAGGTAAAGAAGGTGGCCATCAAGACAATAACGTTCAATTGCCACAAGCTGTTCTGGATGCCGTCAATGAAATTTGCCCTGATGGCGTGATTGAAGATTCCGAATGCGAAACTGAAGGTATTAAAGTTTTTGAAGTAGAAGTCGAAAGCGATACAGCTGAAATGGAACTTACTATTACTCCTGATGGCAATTTAATCGAAAAAGAAACCGAAATCGACACCGATAAACTCCCTCAGGCTGTCAAAGATGCAATCGCTGCTCTTGGAACTGTTGACGAAATCGAAGAAGCTAAGCAAGAAACTGAATATTATGTCATTAAATTGGAAAAACTTCAGACACCTGCAATTGCCTATGAAGTAGAACTTGAAATCGATGGCAAAGATATGGTCATAAAATTCGATGCTGATGGCAATATACTGGAAAAATAAATCTCCCAGGACGACAATAATGACCAGGATAATGATGCTGACGATAACGACGAAGATGAACACGACAACGACTAACCATCCCCCCCTAAATCTACACTAAAACGCCATTTATTAAAAAACTTTTACTCTGGATTTTGCGATAAATCCAGAGTAAAATCTCCAAATAGCACATATTTACCCTGATAATCGTAAATAAATATTGATTTTGGCCAGCTGAATTCAAAAAACATACCATGCATAATAGCCCACGCATTATAGCGCATATGGCAAATATGCAATAAAAATTAATATACAGAAAAATCCCATATTATGAGCTTCTCAGTTTTAAAATGAAGCTCAAACACTGCTAATATGATTTTACTTTGTTGCGATAAGGGTAATGATAATCCTAATAAGGATATAATTATAATATGAAACCAAAAGATCACAAATTCCATTTATTTGTCATATTGGGCTATATTGTTCTGCTAATTAACTTGCTTGGTTTGCTCAGATATGCCAGATTTGGCGGTTTGTATTCCAGTATATTCAGCATCGCTGTTTGGCTTCCCTATGGCGCATTATATCTATTCATTGCCTTGGTGCCTGCATTGATAGTTATGGCTTTAGCAAAAATCCCTCCAATTTCTGCAACTTTACAAAAATGCCACCTTAGCCAAAATAAAATCAAATACATTAGCTCTCTGACTTTTTTCTCTATTGCTAATATTTTGCTTTATGCTGACAGCTTTATCTATGGCAATTATGGCTTCCATTTCAACAGTTTCATCTGGAATCTCATTACTACCCCCGGTGGTCTGGAATCTATGGGCAGCTCCGCTGGCACTACTTTTGTTTTTGTCCTTATTTGTCTTTGTTTCCCGATAATTCATGGTTTATTGCTCCTTTTGGTTCATTATCCCGGTAAATTAAAATTACCTTTATTTTTCCTTAGCAAAAAACCTTTTATTAAATCACTTATAATTATCAATGTGGTATGTTTTGCTTTTCAGACTGTCGGTTATGGCCTCAGCGAAATCAACCCTAATCCCTCAATTTATAATGCTTCTCAGGTTTTCCCGGTTTATTTCCCTGTTACTTTCAAATCAATTGCCAAAAAATTTGGTGTTGTTGCTGATCGGAGTCAAGAAATTAAAATTAAAGATATCGCTAGTGTGCAATATCCTCTTAAAGAACTTAACGTTGATCCCAATCATAAAAAATACAATATCGTCTGGCTCGTCGCTGAATCTTGGCGATGGGATATGCTCGACCCGGAAATCTCACCAAATACCTGGAATTTCGCCCAGGAATCTATCAACTTCAAACACCACTATAGTGGCGGCAACGGTACTCGGATGGCTATGTTCTCCATGTTTTATGGACTCTATGGCAATTATTGGTTCCCTTTCCTGAAAAACCGAATTCAGCCTTTGATTATGCAGCGACTCATTGAAGATGGCTATCAAATGAAAATGTTTACCAGTGCCCGCTTTAGTTATCCAGAATTTGACCAGACCATTTTTGCTTCCATACCAGAAGATTTTTTGGTCCAGGCCTTCGGTAGTGGCACAGCAGGCTGGCAGCGGGATCAGGAATTTACTGGTGAAATGCTTAATTTTATCGAAAATCGAGATAAAAATAAGCCTTTTATGACTTTTATGTTTTACGAATCTCCTCATGCTCGATATTATTTCCCTCCCGAATCTGTGATCCGCCAGCCTTATCTGGAAGATTTTAATTATGCCACAGTCGATCTGGAAAATGACATCGAATTGATAAAAAATCGTTATATTAATTCCTGCCATCATCTGGATAGTCAATTGGGTCGTGTCATCGATTATCTTAAAAATGAAAATCTACTGGATTCAACCATTGTGATAATGGTAGGCGATCATGGTGAAGAATTTATGGAAAATGGCCGTTGGGGCCATAATTCCACTTATTCTGACTATCAGACCCGCACACCTATGATTATGCATGTACCTGGTCAACAAGCCCGTAGCGTCCAGCGTATCACCTGCCATCTTGATATTCCCGGCGCTATCCTGGATCTGATGGGTGTCCAAAACCCTATTGAAGATTATTCTCTCGGTGGCAATATCCTTAAAGATACCCAAAGTCAGCCTTATTATGTTATGGCTGGCTGGAGTCGTCTTTGCTATATGGACAATCAATACAAAGCCACTTTCTCCTTGAAAAGCTATAATGTCGCTGGTATGGATATTACTACCATAGATGATAAACCAGTTCCAACTCAGGAGTTTTTCGATAATCGAAAAGCTCAGGTGTTAGATATGATGTTGAAAACCAATAAATTCACTAAATAACTCAAACTGATTGGGTATTATTTTTATAAATAATACCAGAAAAAAAATTGAGTGCTTTTAAAATAACATTTACCGTAGGTAAATACTGCAACTGTTCACTTTTAACTGTTAGCTTTTAACTTTCAAACTGACAATTGGTCAGTTTGAGTAAATGAGATATTATTAATAAATGAAATCTGAAATACCAGAATGGAAAAAAATAAATTGTTATATATGTATCCTCGAAAACCCCAATTCTGGGCCCGAAGAACATCGTGATAAAGTTGCCAAACTGGCTCAACTGCTCAAGAATGCCGGTTACAATACCCGCCATGAACAGCTGATCTCAATTGAGCAAACTAAAGCTCAAATCGATACCCATCTCCACAATGGCTGCAAACTGATTATTGCTGCCGGTGGCGATGGCACCGTCAGAAGTATATATCAGTGTCTCGATAACAAAAATATTCCAATTTTTATTTTCCCGGTAGGCACTGAAAATCTTCTTGCCAGAGAAGTCGGCTCCCCCGATGATCCCCAGGTTGCCTTTGATGCTATTGAAAATTTCCGCATTAGAAAAATTGATATGGTGCAAATTAACAAAACTATTTTTCTCTCGGTAGGGGGCGTGGGCATTGATTCCCAGGTCGTTAATATTCTCGATAATAGTCGTAAAGGCCACATTAAAAAAATGGATTATGTCTGGCCTACCCTTAAAACTTTTTTTACTTATAAGTTCCCGGCCATCAAGATAACTGCCGATGATAATCTTATTTGTGACCAGCCCGCCATCTTATTCTTGGGAAATATCTCCCGCTATGGTGGCGGCTTCAAATTATTTGAAAATGCTTTATGTGATGATGGTAAAATCGATCTGGTTATTTTTCGTTGTAGCAATGTATTTCAATTATTATATCTGTTTGCCCTTACTGTTTTAGGTATTGTCCGTAAAAGCAAAATGTCCAGCAGATACCAATGCTCAAAAATTAAAATTGAATCCACAGCCACCCTCAATAGTCAGATCGATGGCGACCCGGGCCCACAACTCCCTTTGGATATCATAATGCAACCAGGTGCTTTGACTTTATTAGTGCCTGCTAATAATACCGACGGAAGGATGATAAAATGAGAAAAAGAAGAAGTATCAAACTGAATGGCTTTATCGCTATTTTAGCTGCTGGATTTGTGGTTTGGAATCGTATTGACAAAGAAATAGGTCATGAGTATTGGTTCAGCTGTTTATTGGATTGCCTTGGCTTTGCGGCCTTAATTTCAGGTATTGTTGTCCGCATATCTGCCCGTGGTTATAAAACCCAGTGGCTTAAGAGCCATAACACCCTGGTCAAATCCGGCCCCTATGCACTGGTTCGCAATCCGATGTATTTGGGGAGCTTCCTTATTGGTTTGGGATTGGTTACCGCTTTGACAACCATCTGGATGGTTCCAATATATATTATTTTTTATGTTTTGTGGTATTGGCCACAAATTCACCTGGAACGTAATCATCTTATAATTAAATTTAGTCAGGAATATCTTGATTATGAAAATTCTATCCCGTGTTTTTTCCCGCGTTTGTCTGATGTTGTTCGCTGTCAACCGGAATTGGCTTTGCCGTTGCGATTGCTCTGGTTACGCAAAGAACTTCCTTTGATTTTTACAATGTTTATTGTTTTATTGTTATCGGAAGGTTTTGAGGATATTTCAAACTTTGGATGGCCATTTTATATTGTTGATCTTTTGATTATGTCTATTGAAATAACAATAGTCATTATTGTTCTTTGGGTGATTTGTTATAAGGCACCATCTGTTAAACAATGTCGTTATAATCAGCCGTGCGACGAAACACTAATTATTGCATCAGAAAGACCATAATGCGAGTCCTCATTGTAGAAGATGAAATTAAATTAGCCAGAAACATTGCCAAAGTCTTAACCGAAGAAGCTGGTTATGCTGTCGATGTTTCCAATGATGGCACCGAAGGTAAATTCTTAGCTACATCCAATCCTTATGATTTGCTCATTCTGGATATTATGCTGCCGGGCTGTGATGGGCTGGAAATCTTAAAATCTGTACGAAACCTGAAAAAAACTACTGCTATTCTGCTCCTGACCGCTCGCGATTCCCGAGATGACATTGTTAATGGTTTGGACCTCGGCTGCGATGACTATCTTACTAAACCCTTTGATATGCTGGAATTGCTCGCCCGATGCCGCGCTCTGATTCGCCGTTCATACGCCCAACCTTACCCGCTAATCAATATGGGTGATATCTGCATCGACACCAATAAACAGCAGGTCAAATTTCAGAATCATCTTATAGATTTATCCGCGATGGAATATCGCTTACTGGAATATTTAGCCCATAAACCCAACCAGATTATCTCTAAATCCGAAATCGAAGAACATTTATATGATTTTGGCGCTGAAATTTTTTCTAATGTCGTTGAAGTCTATGTTTCGACCATCAGGAAAAAATTTAATGCCGTAACCGATCTGAAAATCATTAAAACCATGCGCAACCGTGGCTATATGCTGGAGCTTTATCAAGATGAAATTTAATTCACTTCATTTACGCATTACAGTCTCTGTAACTATTATACAGCTTTTAGCTATCGCTATTTTCTTGTTTGGTTCGCTGAAAGAATGCAAAGAGGTCTTACTCGACAGTCAGGACCAGATTATATCTGGCATTGCTCAGGATATCCAAAACCTGCTGGATTTGCCGAAAAATCAGTTAAATGACGCTATTAATCGCATGGTAAAAGATTCAACTGTTAATCGGTACGAACAGGTTAGCTCTAAAAAACCCATCTTGTTCATTGTTTGGCAGGATAACCAGAAAGATAACATAGCCATATCTCAGACCGACAATCAGACTTTTAACTATTGGCTTGACCAGTTTAAGCTTCCTGCTAAAAAAACTAAGAAACAACACTACGAAACTACTTTGAAACAGGACGACTACGTATATCGCTTTACCTGCTATGCCTCAACCACACTGCCAGATGTTAATATTGTCGTTGGCATTAACAATAGAGATGTTGAACATGAAACTGGAGAAATTATTAACTTTATGTTGATCTTAGGTACAATTATGATTGGGATTACTTTTGTTGTTACCGGTGTTATTGTCCCCCGATTACTGACTCCGATTGACACAACTTCTCAGGCATTAAAAAAAGTCTCACTTAATAATATGTCTGCTGACTTACTCAAAGAGATGCAAATCCCCACAGAATTGCACGTATTCGTCGATTCTGTTAAAAATATGCTAAGTCGGCTCGATAGGGCGATCATCCAGCAAAAACAATTTTCCGCAGATGCTTCCCATGAATTGAGAACTCCTTTAGCTGTCGCCAAAAGCACCTTGCAAACCGCCCAGATTCGTGAAAGAACTAATCAGGAATACCAGGCCGCCATCGCCGAATCGCTCGAAGACATCAGCCGTATGGAAAAACTCATCGAACAGTTGATGGCTTTAGCTCATCTGGATAATATCGAAATTAAAACGGCAACAACCGAAATCAAACTTAACGCAATCTTAAGCCAGGTCGCCCAGCAAATCAATAACTGCCATAATACTGACCAGGTTAAAATCAATGACATGCCAGATATTTCTCTCAGGGGCTATGAAGATGAACTTTATCGTATGTTCTACAATATTATCGATAATGCCTTGCTTTATGGCCCCGAAGGCCACCCGGTAACCATTTCCACAAAAAAAACCGATAAACAGACCGCTGTCATCTTTCACGATTCTGGCTATATCTCCGCAGAATATCTTGATCATCTATGCGAACGTTTCTATCGTGTCGACAAAGCCCGATCCCGCAATACCGGTGGCTCAGGGCTGGGCCTGGCTATCGCCCAAAAAATTGCCGAACGACATAATGCCCATATTGAAATTACATCCATCCCGGATACCGGCACCGATGTTACTGTTACTTTTTCTTGTTAGCTTTTTCCCTGGCAGATGGCCCTCGCGTTGGCTGATAGCCCCCGGCATACATCCGACCTTTCTTTACCTTATAACAGGCCGCTAATTCTTCAATGCTGTCAGCTTCTGCCAGCTTTGCCTGTTGTAATAACACTTTCGCACAGGCCACCGCGTCTTCCAGTGCATCATGATGCTCGAATTCAAAGCCCAGCATATCCGCTATATCATTTAAACGATGACTGCAAATCTCTGGCCAAATCTGCCGAGCCAGTACCAGCGTGCAATAATAGTCAAAGCTTGGATAGCATATCCCATATTCATCCAGACCATATCTTATCACGCTCATATCAAAACTGGCATTGTGAGCTATCACTTTATTATTGGCAAACATCCCGCCAATTTTTTCCCAAAGCTGATCAAACGTCATCGCGTCAGCAACATCGCTTGCTGTTATCCCATGAATCCCGACATTAAACGGGTTAAAATAAAGCTCCGGTGGCCTGATAAATTCCGAAATAGTCTCAACAATCTCACCATCTTTTACAATGGCAATACCGATCGAGCAGGCACTGTTACGCCTCTCGTTGGCTGTCTCGAAATCAATAGCAATAAAATTCATATCGTCATAAACCTTTCATTAATATCCGCTGATAGTAACCGAAATCAACCCTCAAACCAATAAAAAATAATCCAAAATCTTTGTGTCATCAATCCAACCCGTAGAGACCAGGCATACTTTGTCTTATGCGCATAAAAAAGGGCAGACAAATCGACTACCCTTGAAATTCTATATTGTTACTTATCACTTAGTCATCCAGCATTATTACCCGGATACCTGTATTAAATATTGGCTGGTATGGCTGATAGCCCAGACGGAACGAACTGGTCGCACGTTTTGGCCGGTCACGCCATGAACCGCCGCGTACAACTTTTCTGCCGCTATTGCTATCAAAGTCAGAACTGGTCCATTCTGAAACATTGCCATGCATATCAAATAATCCCCATGCATTAGGTGTATATTGACCTATGCCGCTGACCAGCATATTATTGTCATTGACAGATTCAATCTTAGGTATGAAATCCATCAAACGGTTAGGGTTACGCACTGGTTGAGGATTAACTCCAATGACGGCCATCTTTTTCAACTGCACGTCGGCCAGATTAGCGTATTTACCGAAGTCGCTATTGACATCGCCAAAGCTCATTGCATCAGCTGAGCCAGCTCTGCATGCCCATTCCCATTGTGCTTCAGTTGGGATGGCGAACTTCTTGCCGGTTTTCTGACTTAGCCAGTTACAATATTCAACAGCCTGATTATATGTAACACGAATCACAGGCTGACCTGGCAGGTTCGCTGCGTAACCCGGTGTAGTATGATCTTTCCATTGCTGATCAATAAAGCGGCTGTCATGACTAGGATCAAACAGATTATACTGAGCATTGCTAATTTCACATGTTGCCATCCAGAACCCTTTACCGATCTTGGCAGCTTTCAATGTCTCATCAGCAGGGCCCTTTACTGTCCCCATCACAAACTCACCAGCAGGAACATAAACCATCTTCAAGCTTAAGCCATTGCCAAGGTCAATTACCTGTGGCTCTTTATTCTGTTTGGCTTTAGCTTTTGCTTCATCAAATGGCCAGCCTTCGACTTCTATCGCAGGGAGCTTTACTGCTTTTTTCACAGGTTTGATGAATTCAGGCTTAGGCGATGAACCCAGCTTGGCAATCGCCACTGCATATTCATTTTCAGGATCATCATCATTCTTGGCATATAGCTTATTCAGTTCAACACGAGCTTTGACCTGATCAATTCCTTTATATAACGGTGGACTCCAGCGACCATGATAAGGAGCGTTCAGCTCAGCCCAGGCACATAAAGTCACCATCGCCTGTTTGTCTAACTTGACATTGTGATGACCTTTTTCCAGCATCTGAATCAATTCACTTGTTGATGAATGATACTCCATTGGCTTTTTCATGTGGTAGTCAGTTTCAGGTCCAGGCCTGCGAACATATGGATGCAGACTCAGATATGATTCATCCTGAGGATAGCTTACTTCTTTACCCGGACCAACAAAAACAGGCCTGTCTTTTTTACTTCCATTGTGGCAGCCTACACAATATTTATCCATTACAGGTTGAACATCTAAACGATAACTGATTGGCCGAACCGGGCGTTCATCCCAGGGCTCAATCGCGGCTATCCCTTTACGTGATGCCATCTGCCTGCCGCGTGGCGGGGCGGTATTTTGTGGTTCATGACAACCAATACAAGATACGAATTCTCCACGCTTACCTACAATCCATGACTGCATTACCTGCAATGCCTGACCATTTTCATCCAGAGGCATCAGTGATATTGGTACATTAGCAGGAATCTCAAATTTAGCTGAGCCATCTGCATAAACCGGAACTGTGCCATATACACGCTTTACATCCCAGCCAGTTTCGGTACCAAGGGAATTGTGACTGCCATTATTGTAATATGCATAATGATATGCGTAGATGCGAATATTTTTGACTGTTCCTTTAGGAATACCTTTTAGCCCTGGTCCCTCATAAATATCCGCGATATAAACAGTCGCCTTATCTTTATCCTGAATAGTCTTATCAGGTATAACTGGTGGCCTTGGGGTTGCTTTTAATACCATAGGTTCCAGTAATGCTGCATCATCCATTTCCTTGATTAAGGTCATATTGTCGAAAGTATCAACCAGGTAAATCCCCCATAGAGAATTCGATGACATCTTGGCCGTTGCCAGGTAATAGTTTTCATTTAATGGATATGGATGCAAAAACTGTGGCCAAACGCCATTAACCAACTCGTCAGCAATAGTCGCTTCTACAACTTTGCCTCTGCCAGGTATCTCCTGAACAACCGGACTGTTCTCACGTCTGCCTTTGGCTGGATCCATTATCAATATACGTCCCGAACGTGCTATCCCATGATGGCCTGTTGCTATTCCTACAACTTTGCCGCTATGTTCACTGCCGGCACTGGCTGGTATTGGACGGGCATAGAAAAATGAATTAGGAAAATAAGAATTACTGCCAAAATATTCCATCTGTTCTGTGCCATCTGGATTACTGTGGAACGTCAAACGGGTAAAATAATGTGAGGTATCAGTATATTCCCAACGCTGATACAGGATACGTCCATTATTCAAAACTGTTGGAGTCCAGTCATGGTCCTGCTCAAATGTCAAACGGCGAACTTCACCGGTTTTACGGAATAAACGATATAGATTAGCACAAGGTGCTCCGCCGCTGATACAAGGCACGCCGGTAAATGGTGCTGTCGATGTAAATACAATATCACCATCGGGCAGATAACATGAATCATAATTATCCACGTCGGCATAGTCGATAGTCTTGATTGATTTTGGCTCTTTATCATTTAGCCCCATTTCCCAAAGCTGCCAGAGATTGTCACTGTCCCGCATCATCGAGAACATGATTTTATCGCCATCCCAGTTAATATCAATATCGGTCAATAGCTTCCCGCCTGTGGGTTTATACAGAGTCTCAACTTTAGCCTTTCCTTGGATGTCGTCTATCGTAACGATTTCAATATCTCGGCCTTTACCATCTATTGCACTGTTACTTAGCCAGTTTTGTGGCAAACCAATAGCTGCCCCTACAGCGCCTCTGGCATTTTTAACATTGTGTTTAATAAGAATCAATTTCTGATCATCCAGCAAAGGATTGCTCAGCATTGCCTTTCGGCAGGTTTCGATAATACCTTCAGCTTCTTTAAGTGCTTTTGCGTCTTGGTCTATCATTCTTTCTTTTAATTCAGGGATTTTGCTCTCACAGGCTTTTATCGTCGCCAGATATTTCTGGCCATCTTTGTATTTGTCTGGCCATTTTTTATTCATGTCTTCAATCGCCAGTTGCAATGCTTCGACATTAATATTATCTAGTCTTTCAATCGCGTCTCCAAACTTGCCATAGTCAACACTGATATCATACCAGAAACCTGCCCCCCCAGCACCATTTTGAATCTTGAATATGATTTCATGTTTGCCTGGAGTTAATTTTGCTTTAAGAGTGTCGGAATTTGGACTGCAGCTGCGAGGTACGTCTCTCATTTCTAATTGTTTGCCATCCAGCCAGAAAGCAAAACCATCGTCACTGCCGATACCAAAATTCACATTGACCATTTTTGCAACATCAAGTGTGCGGTATAAATATACAGCACAGCCGTCTCCAAAATCACCACCTACCAGACTATATATTTGTTTGTCACGCCATTCGGACCTTTTAGTCCAGAATGCTTTTCCGTCTTCAGTTTTTGCGTTCAGATCGATTTTTCCCGGATCAATATGGATGACAGAAAGGTTTTGTTCTTTAAATGTTGGGCTTTTGTACCATTTTCCTTGTTTTACACCTGTTACAGCACCATAGCAGGGTAATGCAATCGTTAAAACCGAAAAAAATAACAATAGTTTGCACGTGAGGGTTTTCATATAATTATCTCCATTGTGATGTGTCTTTTATGAACGCCTGAAGTTTATGTCAGAAAAGTTTTATTTAATTTATTTACTCAAACTGACCGGACATTATCTGTAAATACATTTATAATAAAGATTTAAGCAATCTTTGCACTTTTAACTGTTAGTTTTTAACTTTCAAACTGATTCTTGGCCAGTTTGAGTAGATTATATGATAATGATATTCGATACTCATTACGATAAAAAACCTAAAAAAATTGTTATATAAATTCAAGTTTCCTATTTAGAACAAAATCCATTATTATGTAATATTGACAAAACACTATCTGATTGGTATATTTGACCTTATTAAAGCCTTGCTTTTGTTTGATATTTAGTCTGTAATGTTTATCGCTCGAGAGTTTTTTGAATAAATTATCCTATTAGGTAATGTCCTCTATTCCGTATATTTTGTAAAAAATGTATTCTTTTTTTTCGTATCTTTAATTTGCTGAAACTACCAGTTGCCTGTACAGTATTCGATAAGTCCCTTAATTCAGTGTCTTTTGCAGTTCTTATAGATCTTTTTGTATTTAGGAGTTATGTATGATTCAGTTTCGATGTACCCAATGTGATGAAGCTATGGAAGCGCCAGAATCTATGACCGGAGAATTATTGCAATGTCCCCGCTGCAAATACCCCGGCAAAGTCCCTGCTTCTACTGATTTTGCTATTGAACTTGAAGGTCAGGATAACGATTCTACTTCTGCCCCTTCGATTACCGCATTTGGTGGTAGTTCCAGTAACAAAGTCAAAGATCGTAAATTTAACCGTCCACTTAACTCCGATGGCACCGGCGCTACCCGTGTCAAAACCTTCCATTCCGTTCTCAGTGATACCGCTATTGAGTATATGGATGACCACATTGACGAATGGATTGACAAACACCCTGGTATCGAAGTTAAGTTCACTAATATGACTATCGGGCTAATGGGCAAAAGAAGCGAGCCGCATCTTATAATGACTGTGTGGTATTGATCAAAATAACTCAAATTGGCTCCAACTATTGGTTGGAGCCTACTTCAAAACACCACGATGTAATAATTACGTTTCTTCTGGACTCGATCCGTCATCGCCTGACCTGGCCCCATGCCTCATTAGCTATATTTTAAACATTTTAGCTATCGAGCCTGCTTGAGCTTTCTGCGTAAACACACACTGTTAATATGGCAAATGTCATAGCATTTATTTGTTAAATAACCTGTGGGCTTGTCTTTAAAACCCCTGTCACTTGACCGTCTCACCTGTGCTTGTATAGAAAAACGTTTCTTTAAATTGAACGTAAAATAGCTATGATTCCCTATAGTAATAATGGCATTTTATTGCGCACTTGACTTCGAAATCTAATTGTAAATATTCGCGGTTTTTCGTTCCGCAGTTCAGCAGGAAAAATATGCCTCCCGCACGCGTAGTGCTCGCTCTTAGACGAAATTGAATTTTCGATGTTCCCTAAAGCTATTCATTAAAAGGAATTAATAATGAAAATAATATTAAGCATGATTTTTTGTTTTGCAATGTCCACTCTGGTTTTTGCTCAAAATGATTTACAAGTAATCAAAACCAATTTAATCAAAGAACTGCTTAGGTCCGACATTAATGATTCTCTTGTAGAACAGGCAATGTCCACAATAAAAGATGATGGCTCTTGGCCCGAGATTAATTATAAAGACTTATCTCTTACCGGATACCAGCACAGCATTCATGTCGAAAACCTCGAATCTATGGCTCTGGCATACTGCAATAATAAATCTAAATTCTATAAAGATCAAAAACTTAAAATCACTATTAATAAAGCCTTAAAATTTTGGTGCGAGTATAATTTTATCAGTGCTAACTGGTGGTACAACATCGTTTTTACCCCCAGAACTTTCGTGAAAATTTCTCTAATCATGGAAAAAGACATTGATCCTGATATTTTGAAAAAATTACAACCTATGATTAAACGTGCCAGCAAAGACGACCGCTGGGCGCGCCAAAGTGCCGACAGGGTCAAAATTTGTTCGATCGAAGCTCAAAATTACATCCTTATTGGTGATGAAGAAAATTTTTCCCAACTGATTGATATAATCCAGGACCAGATAAAACTCATGACTGGCTTTCGGGGCATGCAGTGTGACTTTAGCTTCCATCATCGCGTCCATCGGGTTAATAACACCGTTTCTTATGGCTCAGGCTATGGCCAGAATTGCGCCCTGTGGGCCGCCTGTGTCGCTGGCACCAAATACGCTTTTTCTGAAGAAAAAATAAAGCTTCTAGTCGATTATCATTTAGATGGACTTTGCAAACAGAAAGTTTATGGCAAATATGATGATAAAGGTGTAGCCAACCGTGACATCACCAGAAAAGAAACTGCATCGGCTCACTCTCTGCTGATTCCACTGGAAAATCTCTATGAAGCCAGCGATTATCGCAAGAATGAGATAAAAGAAATTATCGACCTTTGCAAAGGTAAAATTGACAAACCGACACTTTCATTCGCTAAATTCTTCTGGCAATCAGAGCATTTCGTTTTCCAACGTCCCGATTTTTATACTTCGGTAAGAATGTTCTCTACCCGCAATCGCAATATGGAACTTGCCCATAACAGCGAGGGCATTTTTAATCATTATAAAAGTGATGGCGCCAATCACCTGGCAGTAAAAGGCGATGAATACCTGAATATCTGGCCTGTCTACGACTGGCAGAAAATCCCCGGTACCACCGTCCTGCAAAAGCCCAAAATGCCTTCTTCCAATGAAGTGCTGCAGGATGGCCTTACTGATTTTGTCGGGGCTGCTACCGATGGCCTCTATGGTGTTGTTGGCTTTGATTTTATCAGCCCCCATGACTTTATTCGTGTCAAAAAGTCATGGTTCTTTTTCGATGATGAATATGTCTGCCTTGGTGCTGGTATTGCTTCTAATGATTTTAATAATCCCATCGCTACGACAATTAATCAGTCACTTTTACGCAGTGATGTAATAGTGTCAAGAGCAAATGAACAAACTAAAATCGAACCTGGGGACCATCATATAGACCAGACAAAATGGGTATTCCACAACGGCATCGGTTATATATTTCCTGAACCAGCTAATATTAACCTCTCAAACAAAACTGAATCTGGCCGTTGGTATGATATAAACAAACAGTCTTCTTCTTCAAAAGAACTGGTTGAAAAAGATGTATTCAAACTCTGGATCAATCACGGCAAACGTCCCCAGGGCGAAAACCTGTGGCTTTACCCCGGCAAAATGGATACCAAAGATGTTACTTATCAGTACATTGTCGTCCCGGTCACAATCCCAAAACAACTAAATACAGAACGCCCAATAGAAACATTATCTAATAATTCACAAATCCAATGCGTCAAACACACATCTCTCGGTATCGTCCAGGCGGTATTCTATACTTCTGGAACAATAACCATTGCCAAAGCCATAGATATTACTCTTGACTCACCCGGCATTGTCATGTTAAAAATGAAAAATAATAAAATTGACCAGATTACAGTTTCCGACCCGACCCGCAAATTAAGTCGGCTCCATATGTCTATATCAGGCGAAAAAGATATCGCCATCGACCTGCCTCAGGGCGACTATGCCGGAACCAGTGTGACAATAGAAAATCAGTAAAAAAACAGAATGTAAATACACTAAGTAGTTAAGGGTAACAAATTGAAAATTTCACTAAAAATAAAACTAATCTTGTTAGTAATTTGCATTTTCTCAATCGTCGCCAATGCCCAAAATTTAGATTGGCTCAACCAGTATAACATCATTTGGGATTCTCAAAGCGACAATTCAGCTGCTTCCATGCCATGTGGCGGCGGCGATATTGGTTTGAATGTCTGGGCCGAAAAGGGCGAATTACTGTTTTACATCCAGCGCAGCGGCAGTCTGGCCGAAAACAATCAATATCTCAAACTTGGCAGAATCCGCCTTGAAATGACCCCTAACCCCTTTGCCGGTAAAACATTCAAACAGGAGCTCAAACTTAAACAGGGCTTTGTCGAAATTCAGGCTCAATCTCAGGCTAACGGCAAACCTCTAAACGCAACCGTCAAAGTTTGGGTAAACATCAAAGATTCTACTATCTATGTTGATGTCGATTCCTCACAAAATATTTCCGTTGATGCCGCTTATGAAAACTGGCGGCTGGAAGATAGAGACATCCCCAACAATCTTAGTCGTCGTCCTATCTTTTCAATGGAAGCATACCCCGGCAAGATCACCCTCAGCAAAGACACCATTTCTTCTCAAAATAACTCAATTATTTTCTATCATCGTAACCCCGATAATAAAATTATCCCAGAAGTCTTGATTAAGCAGCAGGGGCTGGAAAAATATAAAGATGAAATTGTCGATGATCTAAAAGGCCGAACCTTCGGCGGCGCGATGCTCGGCACAAATTTCAAAACAGCCAACCAGACCACCGACAAATATCAAGTCACGCCTTATAAAGCATGGCATCTTATTTCAACCCATCCTGCCCAAAAACACCAGCTTCGCATCGTCACTCATATCGCTCAAACTGAAACAATCGACCAATGGCGTACAAAACTCAATGAATTAATCGCCGATTCCGCTAATAATATCGAAAACAAACGCCAGGCCACCCAATCCTGGTGGAAATCCTTCTGGCAGCGTTCCTGGATTTCTATTAATCCTGATAAACCCGATCCATCCAGCAAGCCCTGGCGGATAGCTAGAAACTACAATCTCTTCCGCTATCAACTGGGCTGCAATGCCTTTGGAGAATATCCCACTAAATTTAATGGCGGTAACTTTACCGTCGATGGCCATGTAATCGGTGCCAAAGGCAAAAACTTCGGCCCTGATTGGCGCGACTGGGGTGGCGGGGTCTTTACTGCTCAAAACCAAAGACTTCTGCATTGGCCTATGCTAAAAGCTGGTGACTTCGATGCCATCCTCCCTAATTTTGAACTCTACCGCAAAGCTTTAGGTGGTTCTCGAGCCCGGGTCAAGGCCCACTTTGGCCATGATGGTGCGGTATATTCTGAATATATCAGTGTCCCCGGTGTTGCTATAGGTGCTGGCTGGGGCTGGGAAGGTGGCTCCCGCAATCGTGGCACAGAAGTTCCTTTTGGCGACCCGCGTGCCGATGGCGCCCAGGGTTACAATAGCTTCGTCGAGCCCGGCGTGATGGCCAACAACTGCATTGGCTATCATTGGGAATCTCAGCTTGAAAATGCCTATATGATTATGGAATATCACCGTTTTACCGGAGCCGATATATCCAAATACATGCCTTTTATTGAAAATGCCCTTATTTTCTTCGATGAACATTATCGCCTGCGTGAAAAAATGCGTACCGGCAAGGAATTAAATAACAACGGCAAATTAGTCATTTTCCCTTCGACTTCATGTGAGTCCTATCGTGGCGCTAAAAATCCTTCCGATGTCCTTGCCGGACTCAAAGCCGGCCTCGAATCTATCCTGACTCTTGATGATAACATACTCAAACTTCGCGATAAAAAATATTATCGTCAATTCTTAAATTCCATCCCGGATTTTGCTTTTGATAACGTCAATGGCGACAAAACAATAAAACCTGCTGAATCATGGAAACGCTATCAAAACGTTGAGTGCCCTCAGTTCTATCCATTGTTTCCCTTCAACCGTTTTGACCTGCAAGGCAAAGACAGTGACTACATGCAGACTTTTCGCAATACCTGGAAACACGGCAATTTCCCCAAAAACATGGTAATCAGTTGGCATCAGGATGGCATTTTTTACGCTCGAATGGGCATGACCGAACAGGCCGCCAGCTATAATATCAAAAAACTCGATGACAGCCCGCGTCGCTACCCAACATTCTGGGGTCCCGGCCATGATTGGGTGCCCGACCATAACTGGGGCGGCAGTGGCATGATTGGCCTCCAGGAAATGCTCATCCAGACCATCGGCAAAGAAATTTACCTCTTCCCCGCCTGGCCCAAAGACTGGGATGTCAATTTCAAACTCCACGCCCCATACCAAACCACAATCGAAGGCCAGCTCAAAGATGGTAAAATCCAATCCCTCACAGTTACACCCGAATCAAGAAAGTCTGACATTAAACTAATCGAATTCAAATAATCTAGTATTTATGTTTCTGGAACGTACTGACCCATAGCTCCTTGCATCTCCAGGGAGCTTTTTTTATTTTAAGGGTATCTTTAATAATTGACTTTTTAGAGGCCCCTTAATATAAATTTATTAAAAAAATACCGCCGAATCACTTTATCCCTGACATATATAATTGGCTGTCTGTCTCTTTCGAGGTTCAGCTGACATCAAAACCATACAAATACCTTGTGAGAGGACTATTAAAATGATGCACAAACACCATCCAATATCGGTTTGCACATGGTCATTGCAATGTGATATTAAAGAATTAACGCCCATTATCGCTGATTTAGGCCTGCAAAATGTTCATCTGGACCTCTGTCCGGCTCTTGAAGGCAACGCCGAAGAATTCAAAACCTTCGTCAAAGCCCAACCTTGGGGTATTACTGCCACTATGGTCGGTTTCCCTCAGGAAGATTACACAACTCTTGATACCATAAAGGTTTCCGGCGGCATCGCCCCGGATGACTGCTGGGAAAAGAATTGCCAACGGGTTTTGGATGCTATCAAAATAACTGCCGGTCTGGGTGTGAAATATTTGACAACCCATATTGGCTTTATTGACCATAGCGACCCGGCTTATGCGGCTAAATTTTATGAACGTGTCAAATTATTAGCAAACGCCGCCGAAAAAGCAGGAATTATGCTATTATTGGAAAGTGGCCAGGAGTCTGCCTCAGAACTTAAAGATTTTCTCGAAGAACTGGGCCATCCAGCTGTCGGGGTGAATTTTGACCCCGCCAACATGATACTCTATGGCAAGGGCGACCCAATCGATGCTGTCTACATCCTGGCCCCCTGGATCAAGCATGTCCATATTAAAGATGCCATTGCTTCTGAAACGCCCGGTACATGGGGCAGTGAAGTACCATGGTCAACTGGCCAGGTCGATGCCGATGGCTTCTTGGATGCCCTGGATAAAAACAATTACCATGGCGCTGTGGCTATCGAACGTGAAGCCGGAGATCAGCGGGTTGCTGATATTAAATTGGCTATCGAAGCTCTCATTAGCTAATTTACCCCTTAATTTTATCGAAACCAAAAATTTTAATTTACTATTTATAAGAGATTATTATGGCAAAACAAACCAGAAGATCATTCCTGAAAAAATCAATTTTAGCAGCAGGGGTTTTTTCTATCGTGCCTCGCTACGTACTTGGCGGTCGCGGGTTCACCGCTCCATCTGAACAACTTACCAAGGCCGTTATCGGTGTTGGTGGCATGGGACAGGGCCATCTTGGCTATGGCAGCTCTAAATTACTGGCTATCTGCGATGCCGACAAAGGCCATCTTGCCAACACCCATGCCAAGTTGGGCAATAGCAAAGATATTAAAACCTATACTGATTTCCGTGAATTGCTGTTAAGGCCTGATATTGATATCGTCCATATCGCAAC
This sequence comes from Phycisphaerae bacterium, assembly GCA_016342495.1. Taxonomy (GTDB): domain Bacteria; phylum Planctomycetota; class Phycisphaerae; order Sedimentisphaerales; family SM23-30; genus JAEIOG01. The sequence goes on along the minus strand of JAEIOG010000001.1, from coordinate 17,610 downwards.
TCCGCCACATTGGCATGGTCTGATGTCCGTTGCCGCAGCCGAAGCTGGCAAGGATATCTGGTGTGAAAAACCAATGACCCGTACAATCTACGAAGGAAAAAAGGTTGTCGAAGCTGTCAATAAGTATGGCTCGATTTTCCGGATCAATACCTGGTTCAGGTTTGCCAGTAAGTTCTATGGCTCCGGTTATTATGTTAAAGACCTCAAGAAACTCCTCGAGAGCAAAGCTCTGGGTTGGCCTTTGAAAGTTGTCGTTAATGCTTCTACTGGTTTTGGTTGGAAATTCTACTGGTCAGGAAAAACTACTTTGCCTGTCATGGATATCCCTAAGCAGCTTGATTATGATTTATGGCTCGGACCGGCACCATTTAAACCTTATAATTCCCATCGCACCCATGGAACTTTCCGTGGTTATTGGGATTATGATGGCGGCGGCCTTGGAGATATGGGCCAGCATTATCTTGACCCAATTCAATATATCTTAGGTAAAGACGATACCAGCCCGGTTTCGGTTGAAGTTGATAGTCCTCAGCAGCATTATGATGCTGTAGGCCCTTGGCGACGGGTAACCCTGCGTTATGCTGATGGCTGCGAAATAATCCTCGATGGTAACGAAAGCCTTGCCGGGGAGCCTTTTATCGAAGGGCCTAATGGCAAGGTTTGGCGTGACTATCGTAGCACCATCCCGAATCTCAGAGGTTTTGTTAATGCTTTACCTGAACCAATCGAACAGGTTACCGATTTTGAACATGCGGTCAAAACCCGTAAAAAATTCGCCCTGAATGAATCTAATGGCCATAGGTCTTGTACCTTGATTAATCTTGCCAAGACCGCATTACGAGTGAACCGGTCACTGCAGTATGATCCTGATAAACAAATATTTATCAATGACGATCAGGCTAACCGTTTCGTAAAACAGCCAATGCGTGGTCCATGGCGAATGTAAGTTATAAGTTCAAATTGTGGTATTTATGCCTTTGGCAAATTAAGTATAACGATATCCGTTGAAATTTTACGTTTTGCCAATACATAAGTTATTATATTACAGGTTCTTAGGACTGGCTCTGCCAGAATAACCCATACCCTTTGGGTATAAATAGAGAAATAAAATGAATAAAATAAAACTTTCGATAATCGTATTGTTAATGTTGACCGTCGGTTTACAGGCCGCTACCCTTGATGAAGTTCTAAATAAATTCCCCGCTCAGAACGCTCAGCAGCAAGCCCAATTCGCTTCTGAACTCCTGGCAACTCCTGATGTCGCCAGCCAGTTATGCAAACGCTTAAATTCTGAACCGGGCAAAGATGTTAATGTTCGTTATGCTATTAATAATCTTGCTTGTTTCGCGACTAAACCAGCCGATAAGCAAAACTTTAATAATGCCTTATTAGCTGCTCTTACCAGTCAGAAAGATAAAGAAGTTCAAGGCTTTATTATCGATCAGCTTCGCTGGTCCGCTGATAGCTCAGCCATCGACACTATCGCAAAATATCTAGCTGATGACTATCTGAACTTTAGAGCGGTTCGTACCATCGCTACTATTGGCACCGATAAAGCGGATAATGCTTTGATTGGCTGTCTTGCTAAAATTAATGATAACCAACGTATAACCACTATTAACGCTCTTGCTAACATGCAAAGCACCATGGCTATCCAGGCGGTTACCAAATATGTCGATAGTTCTAATAAGCAATTACAGCGCGCCGCTCTTTATTTATTAGCTCAAACTGCCTCACCGGCGGTTTTGCCGATTATGGAAAAAAATGACACCGATATGCTGATAACTTATGGCCTGAATCTTGCAAATCAAGGACATATCCCAGCTGCGGTTACTATTGCCCGAAAATTACAAAAAAATGAAGATTTTCATGCCCGCACCACTGCTTTAACTATTCTGGTTCAAGCCAATGGTACCGGTGCTCTTGATGATCTTTATAAGGCTTTTGAAGATCATTATATTGTTGCTAATCATGCTGTTGCTCTGGCGGCTAAAATCAAAAGTGACAATACACTGAAATGGTGGCTTAAGAAATATAATGCCAAACCAGATACTTATACCTTAAAAGCAATCGCCGCATATGACGCAATTGAAAAAAATAATACCCTGACCCAGGCAATTCTTTCAGCAGACAACTCCATTCGTGAAACCGCATTGGATTTGATGAAATATCAACCTAATGATGATATTGCTCATGTCCTTCCTGTTGCTTTTAGTTCTAATCTTGACCCTCAGAGTCAATCCCAGCTCATCGAGTTGGCTTCGGTTCGTCGTATTAAATGTTTTAAAACTGTTTTTGCCGCCTGCCTGAAAATGGATGCTAAAGCTCAGCCCAATGTTTTGGCTAAACTTGGTTTTCTTATCGCTAAAGATGATCTAAACGCAATAATGGATTATATTCTTGATGAGAACAATGGCAAAAATTCGGCGGCTCTGGCTAAATCGATAAGTAAAGGCCTTGATGTTGATATTGATAAAAAGCTTACAGCCGATTTAATCGCTAAGAAGCTTCCAGCTCTATCGGCTCCATCTAAATTGATCGCAATCGATATTCTTAATGCCATTGGTGGTTCCCAGGCTTTTACTTTGACTTTAGAGCAAACCAAAAATACTGATGCAAAAATCACAGAAGCCGCATATACAGCAATATTTGACTGGTCCGATAGTTTTGCTTTGCCAACTCTTTGTAATATCCTGTTGACTTCTACGGATGAAAAGTCTCAGATCAAAGCTCTCCGTTCTATAGTTCGCCTGGCTCCAAATTCAGCGATGGCACCGGCAGAACAAATCGACATTTACACTAAAGCGCTTGGCCAACTGAAACGTCCCAGCGAAAAACGTATCATTCTCGGCCAACTGGCAAATTTCCCCACTGATGCTTCCTTATCCATTATCGCTACTTTGCTTAAAGATAAGGACTTGTCCGCCGATGCTTGTGCTGCGGCTATGAAAACCATCCAGCCTAATCCTAAACAGCTTGTTGGCTTAACCAGCCAGATTGTTCCTGCTATTCTGGAAAGCCTAATTGAATTTGCTAATGCAGAAATCAAGAAACAGGCCACTACTTACCTTGATGCACTAAAATCCAATAAAGTTAAAACTGTCTCATTCGATGTGATGGCCCCGGTTGGCTTTACTCGTTTATATAATGGCAAAAATCTGGACAACTGGGTTGGGGCAACTCAAAATTATGATCCGACAAATGGGGTAATCGTAGCAACCGGCGGTGGAAATATCTATCCTGATGCCCAGTATGATAATTTCCACTTTAAATTCCATTTCAAACTCAATTCTGGCGATAATAATGGTGTGGGCATTAGAACAAAGCTGAATGTCAATGCTGCTTATGATGGCATGGAAATCCAGGTTCTTGATAATACCGCTGATCAGTATAAAAACCTTCAGCCTTATCAGTATCATGGTTCAATTTATGGTGTTGTCCCCGCTAAACGTGGTTTCCTCAATCCTGTTGGACAGTGGAATAGCGAAGAAATCATAGCTGATGGCGACCATATCATCATTATTGTCAATGGTACCATCATCACCGATGCTTATCTCCATGATGCTGCCCCAGAGGGTAAAACCATGGATGGCAATAATCACCCTGGCCTGTTCAATAAGTCCGGTTATATCGGGTTCTTAGGCCATGGCGCTGGCCCCCAATTCCGTGAAATCTATATCAAAAGCCTATAGCAAATAGCAGGAAACTGCATTTTCTTCAAAACCTCCGGAGTTAAAACCGGAGGTTTTTTTGTTCGCTGAGATTATTGCAAAACTTTCATATTTATCAGCTGATTGGCTTTGATAGGTTCGATTGTGATTTTACCCAGTACATCATTTATCTGCTCAGCTGGTATCCCCGAACCGGGCCGTTTAGCTGTTAGCATGCTTTTGGTGATTTTTGTCCCCGGTTCGATATCACAAACCGCTACCAAAGACAGCCGGGCGGCTTTTTTGGTTTGCTGTTCGGCCCGACATGGTCTTTTTATACCATCACCCATTGCCTCATATGCCGCTAACGCACCGGTAACATATTGACTCAGCTGCTCCGGTTCAAGTGACATCTTATGATCAGGCCCAAATGATTTTTGATCCAGCGTGAAATGTTTTTCCAGTATAGTAGCGCCCGCTGCGATAGCCAGCATTCCAGTAACGGTTTCAATGCTATGGTCAGAAAACCCCACGGCTAAATTCAGATTTGCCAGAGTCGAGATAGCTTTCAAATTCAATTTATCCAAAGGCGTCGGATACAAACTCACACAATGCAAAATCGCCATATCGGTTGCTCCGGCTGCTCGCAGGGCATGAATGCTGTCTCGAACTTCGCCCAGATCACACATCCCCGTGGAAATTATCACCGGCAGATGACTTTTCCCGATTGCTTCAATCAAAAATGGATCGGTCGTATTGCCCGAACCAATCTTAAATGCGATGACGCCAATCGAAGTCAAAAACTCGACCCAGTTGGCCGAAAAGGGCGTCACCATGAAATCAATTTCTTTTTCATTGCAGCGCCTCTTAAGTTCAATCAAATCATCTTTTGATAGCTCCAGCTTTTTCAACATTTCATGCTGACTTTTCGCCCCGGTATTCTTCTTTTGATAGCTGGCAGTCGGGGCATCTATCAAAACCAGTTCATCAGTGGTAAAAGCCTGGAATTTCACGCAATGCGCCCCGGCTTCCTTAGCTGCATCTATCATCTCAATTGCGGTATAGATACAGCCATTATGATTAACTCCTGCTTCGGCGATTATATAAGGTGTATTCTTTTGCCATAAAGGTCGAATAATCATTTTTTCCCCTCATTAAATCCATGTCTCTTACGATGCTCCTGCATCGCCGGGTTTTCCATTTGCTTTTGAGCTTTGGCATATAATTCCGGGCCATAAAGTTCTTTGTCCTGTGCTTCAATCTCAGCTGCTGTTGGCCCGACATAGCTCTCCGCCACTAATTTCAATGCCCGGTCACGAATCGAAATCAATTCATCTTTGTCTATATCAGTTAAATTAACTGTAAAATCAATCGCATCACCAATAGTCAATACGAATTCTTCTTCGGTTGGATATTGCTTCTTAAAGTTTTCGGTATCTTTGACCTGTTCATACAAAGCCGTCCCCGGATATGGACAGGTAAACATCAAAGCCGACAAGGGAATATTCTCTTCTTTACAGAATTCTACCGTCTGCATTACAGTTTCCTCAGTTTCACCCGGGTAACCAATCATAAATGAAACCGGGCACCGCAAGCCAGCCTTACGAGTGTTGGCAATAGCTGCCCGATCCTGATCCAGCGTCGCATCCTTGCCCATATTGTTTAATATATCTTGTGAACCCGATTCGATGCCATAGCTCACCGAAACACAGCCGGAATCTTTCATCCGTTTCAATAAATCATAGTCGCAAACCGTAACCCGCCCCGTACAGCTCCAGCGAATATGTTTTGACAATCCTTTGGCGTCCATTAAATCGCAAATTTCATATACCCGCTTCTTATCAATCACAAAACAGTCATCCTGAAAACTGATAAAATCAACGTCATATCTTTCTCGCAAAGCCTCAATTTCAGCTACAACATTAGCCGCCGACCTTGCCCGAAACTTCCTGCCAAATATTCGATAGCAATATCGGCAGTTAAACGGACATCCCCTCGAACTGATAATATCAATATCTCTGCCCACGCCCACCACCGGGTTTTGCAGGTATACATCCATCGGAAACAAATCCCATGCGACCATAGGCAGGGCATCCAGGTCCGCTACCATCGTCCGCTCAGGTGTTTTTACGACCTGATCATCTTTCAGATAAGCAATCCCCTCAATATCTGCGATTTCTTTACCATTCAGCAAAGCATCAACCAGTATTGGCATCGTTACATCACCTTCGCAAACACAAATTATATCAATGTCCAGATTCCGTAAAGCGGTCTCAATAATACTGGTACCTACCGAACCGCCAAGTACAACCGGCTTGCCCGGTAACCCTTCGCGAACCAGTGGCATTAATTCCTTAATCCATTTATAAGTCGTAATCAGTCCGCCAACACCAATAATTGCCGGATCATATTCTTTTAAAAGCTCAACAGTTTGCTCCTGAGTTAATCTCAAACCATTGGCATCAATAACTTTGACGCTATAGCCGGCATCACGAAGAATCGCGGCGACCAAACCTGTCCCTGTCGGGAAATTCCGTGGATTATCCCAGGTTCGAATCGGGGGAAATATCAAAACTACATCACATTTACTCATTTGTTTTCCTTTGCACGCAAAACTGCTTCTGCCAGGTAAAAATCCAATTGTGAATCAATGTCCACTGTTTCGTGAGGCTGCTGAATCACCGCTCTGCGTTTAGTGCCAAAAAATGCATGCGGATTATCATTACCTTTGGCATCTAATAATACACTGGTTTTTATTACCGCCACCGCGCCATCTACGGCATATAAACTCGGCAATTCCTGTCGGCGATAAATCTTATTTGGTATATATTTGTTGGCCGCACCATCATTTTCCAGCTGATAAAGCCAATACGGATGAAATTTACCCGGATCAGTAAAACTCTGAACACTGTCGGCATCAGTTTCAATCAGTTTCTCAATCGCCCGATCAATTATCGTATCGCTACGTACCGGAATGTTGGCATAAAGCAAAACCACAATATCAGGTTCATACCCATGCTCTTCTTTCAAACACCTCAGGCAATGCCGCATCGCATCATCAACCCGTGAACTATTGCTGGCCAACTCTTCAGGCCGGTTTACAAACACCACATCATCAAGGGCTTTACATAGTTCCATGACCTTGGCATCATCGCTGGAAACCGAAATCTTATCAATAAATTTCGATTCTCTTGCCGTATCTATTGAATAGCTGATCACAGGCTTACCCATTAGCAACCGCACATTCTTACCCGGCACCCCAACGCTGCCCGCCCGGGCAGGTATCAAACCCAATATTTTTTTATTTTCCATATTCATAATTGCCTGGGACAGGCTTTACCCATACTGTAAGTTATATAGGTAGGATGGGCTATGCCCATGCTGATAAAACTTTTAGTTTTTCACTGTTAACTCAATTAAAATCTATGCCAGTCATTACATCCATCGCACAGCTCATTATCTATACAATTCCCGCTATGCTGCCGGCGTAACTCATCCAATACCCCATGTCTCCAAAGTTCACTGATCGACATCTTCCCAACATTACCAAATACCTGCTCACCTTTAAAATCCAATGGGCAAATCGTAGTATCACCGTTGGCTAAAATCGTCATACTTTGGCTTAGCTTTACACAGCAACTGCGGCTCGGCGGTGCCATATTCATCACTGCCTGATCTTCTATCTGCCCTGCAAAATTGCTATAGCCATCAATCATTGCATAGTCAGCGTTGGCTATCCAATAATCAAAAAATTCTTCCATTTTGCCCATCGTTTTATGGCATTTCGTCATATGCGGAACAAGCAAAGGCCGGGCAGCCAATGTTTTATAATATTCAAACATTGATTTAATTTGAACCTTGACTTTTTCATATTCTTCATCGCTATGGCCATCAAGATAAACGCTAATTACATCAACATCATTCTCGGCAAAAATCTCCCGCCATCTATCATCCAGCAAAATCCCATCGGTCTGGATATTAATACCAAACACGCCAGCTTTTTTAGCTAACCTCAACATCTCTGGCAATTGCTCATGTGCCAATGGTTCGCCCATGCCGCCAATCGTCAAACAAACATCATCATAATCGCCGATGCCTTCTAATATTTTAGTAAAAGTTTCAAGAGTCATCTCCTGACGACTTTGATTTTCATTATGCGGATAACCACTAATTCTTTTGCTGATAGTGGTATTGATCTCAACATTAATCTCTTTCGGCATATCACCTAAAGCTTTATAATATGGCCTTATCTTTTCTATTATCTCGGCACTTGCCATTTCACAACTATCAGGATTTTCAGTTATGAACTTTTCAAGCACATTAAATCCTCGTTTAGTGTCAGCTATAAAACGAAAATCACAAGTATATATCTCCGGCCCCAGCTTATAATTGCATTCTTCAACTATCAGGTCCGCCCGCGGATTTCCCGGATTATAAGCCATAACTTCTCCGGCGTGCAACTTGGTCATATTCATTTCATGCAGAATATCCAACCGGTACATACAGCCGCAAAGTCCCGGTGGGCTTTGGCTGAAAGCAAATCGCATCGCACTGGCATTGTCATAATAATGTAATATCAGCTTATCAATCAAAACCGGGTCAATAAAAATCGCCTCGGCATGAACCCCAATTGCTCCATAAACTTCAAGTTCACGCAGATAGAGAATTATTTCATCGCTGGTAGGTATCTCATCAAAAACCGTCGCTTCGTCTATGCCGCCACGCCAGGAATTAACCGACCATTTACGCTGTTTTATTAAACCTGGATTACTGATTGGTTCATTAAGGCCTACAATTTCTACATCATGGCCATTCAGCAGAGTCCCAATATTATCTTGTTGGTCTGCCGGGCAAAACACAATGATGTCATCAAGCTGTTTGGCTTTACTGAGTCTCTGGCAGGTCCGGGGCAATACCGCAATATCACCGATTTTATCACCGATTCTAGATCCGGTTCCAAGGCAGCTTTTATTTAAGTCTGCCCAGATATAAGCTATAGTTTTTTGTTTATTTTCAATCATTAAAATGTTTCACTTTTTGTCAAAAACTAAGGAAGTACACTGGACAAATCCGTGCCAATCCGTAATAATCCGCTAAAATCCGTGACTAATATATTATTTCCTACTTCTTATGGCTAAAGTATTACCAACTTTTCATTTTTAATTGTAATTAAATCTCATCCTGGATTCTTTGTTTTGCAGATTCCAGCAATTCCAGCATAGTTTTGCAGCCAATCGCTATTTCCGATACATAAGATGCATCACGTCGAAGTTGACGCCTTTGGCGTTCTATACCGGCTTTTGTGTTGGCATTAATAGTGCGATCTTCTCTAAAACGAAACAGCTCGGCCATCTGCGAAACCTGTCGCACCAAACCATATGTGCTGTTTCTATGTTTGACCATTGTTCGCAGTTCATCCAGTCTCCCCATTTTTTTATTTAATGCTGGCTGGTCTTCGATTATCTCCAGCATTTCTTTGACGATCTTCACTGTTTCATTAGAAATATCTAATAACTCATTTACATCTTTGATACGTTTATCTAAAAGGTCACAAGCTTTAACATGATGAGATTTATCAAATTCAATAATATCTTTGCGGTATTCCAAAAGCTTAGGATCAATATTCTCGGTGCAATATTGCTCAGCAACTTCCTTTAATGTCATTATTACCGTACATTCTTTTTTGACACCACCTTCGGTTGCGTCGATCACCTGGGCCTTGCACTGAGCGAAATCTTTTTCAAACTGCTGCAGATATGTATACATCTGCTCATCGGTATAGATTGGATTGTCATAAATATCTTTCACTTTTCGCAGCATTCGGCGAGAACGGGCAATTCTCGACCATTCTTTCATCTCTATAGTGCAAAAACGATTTAGTTCCGGCTTCCATACCTCATGCAGGGCATTGCCCGGACTGTAATAAACATTATTAGAATATCCCAGGTCCTGCCCCGTTAAAATAATCGGATCACATCCCATATATTCCGCCAGGTAAAACGCCAGGTGTGCAACCGTAGCCCCTGCTGGCAGATGCCCATGCTCATCATCAGCCCCTTCCAGAACCACTTTCAAAAAATCATTGCCTAATAGTGATATTGGCCCTTTGCCTCGATATGCATCTATTACATGCCATGTCGCTTTGGGTTCTGCTACCAGATGAATATCGCTAAGATCTGCTGAATCCATCCCTTGGAAAAATCGCTTTGATATTTCATGATAATCCAGCGATGTGACAAAATCAGGCTTGATCCCTTTTGCTAGTAATGGCTTAAGGGTTGTCTGCACCGCAATAACCACAACTTTATCTCTTATCTCCTTGATATAATCAATGTTTTTCGATAGCGAAGGACCTGCCGACACCACAATCGCTGGCTTCTTCATAAATCTGTCCAGCAGAATATTGATAGGCTTTGTACCCATGTATACCGGCAGATTATTTAACAGATTGCGGCAGGTTATTACGCAATTGCCCACCAGAGACATTAAATGACTGCGGGTATAAGATGCATAATCACCGATAGCCTTGTGCACTGACGAGAAAAACTGGGAATCTGCCTTTTGTAACGAACGGGTAAATACTACTCCCATCATCATCGTTGCATTATAGCGTTCGAGTTTATTGAGAATTTCTTGCCGCTGGTCTTTGAGTATGAAAACTATATTGTTTTCCAGGTATTCTGAAAAATCAATCACCTTTAATGCTGTAGCTATCATCGCTATATCTGGTTCAACTACGATCACAAAAGCATCTGAGCTTAAATTCTCCAGCAGGGCTTTGACATGATATCCCAGTCCAAAACCATCCACCACGAAACACATCGGCATCCGGTCTTCTTCGTCTCTTTGACCCTCAGCGATCTGCATTGCCCCTTCAACCCAGCGACCAGCTTCTTTGATCGGGTCATATTTGCTATGGATAAACACTAATTCACCTAGCGGGCCTTGTCGTTGGCAGGTATAATCTCCTGACCTGGTCGGTATCAAGTCGATATGTTCTGGTTCTGCTAATTCTATCTGCTGGGCCAATTTTGCATTGTTTTCCCACAGAACTTTCATATTTGCTATCCAGACCGTTTCCGGGCATAGTATTTGGGGCTTTATTATCATTTTCTCGGCGATTTTACAGATATTTTCTTCTATTTATATTAATTCACATCTACAAATTATCGGTCCTTAACCCTATTATTCATAAAAAATTGGTAACATTCTAGCCATAAACACCCACGAAGCGGCAACGCCGTGCTAAACTAACTATCCAACCTGAACTAATCAAACTTACTGAAATCTGTACGAATCCGTAATAACCACTAAAACCCCCGTTCTATTCTTATATTTTGCATTGCCTTATTCCTCCAGTTGCAACTGTTGTTTTTTATGCTATAATAAAACCAGAATCAAAATATTAATAATATTATTTTATGTCATACAGGAGTTGCCCATGAATAATCGCAAAGCCTTTACTATCGTCGAAATGCTTATTGTTGTCATGCTTATCGCTTTATTAGCGGTCTTAATGGTGCCAAAATTCATTGGCCAGCTTGACGTCGCTCAGGAAAAACTGGTCAAGCCCAAGATGGCTACCCTCGCCCAGGCTCTTACCCTTTACAAAGGGCTCACCGGCAACTATCCAACCCAGGCTCAGGGCCTCAAAGCCCTCATCGACCCTCCCGCTGATGTCGCTGATAAGTGGAAAAATGATGATATTAAAAAAGATGATCTGCTTGACCCATGGAATAACCCTTTTGAATATGTCATCCCCGGCCAGACTAATACCCATAGCTTCGACCTTATCAGCTATGGCCCCGATGGCAAAAAGGGTGGTGGCGACGACTTTGTCAATGACTAATGCAGGCGAAGTAGTCTTGGCAGTCATTTCCTTACGTAGCGACTATACCATAAGTGCCTTCTGTCTTTGAACAAGATTTATGAAATATCCAAAAACTAATTACGCTTTTACCACTGTTGAAATCATTATCGTCACAGTCATCATTGCACTGACTGCGATGATCAGCGTTGTTAGTATATATCGCAATGTCGAACAGGTTAATCTCAATAGTTCAGGTACTGACCTTATCCGACTTATGCGCTTCAGTCGATTCTTAGCCGTAGAATCTCAAAGTTCATGCACTGTTCATATCGACTTTGACAATAACACTTACTGGCTACAGGCCGCTGAAGCCCCCGCTCAACTTCTCGATGAAAAATTAAGGCCAACTATCGAAAACTTGTATCAAAGGCCTCGAAAACTCCCCGAAAGTGTTTCTTTCCTCAAAGCCAGCATTGATGAGCAGCCTTATTCCAGGGGAATTATCAAAATCAATTTCAATCGCGATGGCTCCAATCAGCAGACACTGATGCAAATTTGTTCAGGTGATAATATCAATACCATATTAGTTGCCCCGGATGGCTTAAAACCGCGTTTAGCAAATCATGCCATCGAAAAATCTCCCAACCACACCGTTGACCTGGATGAAATATCTATCACCGCCGACAACTTTTTTGTCAAATAAAATGGAATCGAACTTATGACTTATTACCGCAACAAAGGTTTCACGCTCGTTGAAGCATTGCTGGCTACGCTGATTCTTTCAGCCGGTATTGTTGTCATAAGCCAGCTAATTAAAATCTGTAGCGATAATGACTCCGTTGGCGTTGATTATGAACAAGCCTGGAATCTCCTCAATATCCGCCTCAATGAGCTTTCGCTGGAAGACAACCTCGATGAACTCATTGCTGCAAATACGATAACTGTACAATGCCCGGACCACCCCGGCTTCAGCTACAAACTCAAAATCAAAGCAGCCCAACAGCAACACCTTTACGAAGTCACTGGTTCAGTTACATTTCAGCAGGGCGTTGCCATCTATCAGGCTCAGCAGACTATTTATATTTCAGACCCACCTGAAGACATACCCGCCGATACTGACCAGGAGGCTTTGCCAGCTGCTAATGAATAATAAACGTCTACAAGCTTTCACTCTGATGGAAATCATGCCGGCGATAATAATAGCTGCTATCGTTGTTGTTACTGCTTTATCTTCTCTGCGAATCACCGAACGCAGCCGTTCCAACCAGCAATACTATTCACAATTGCACAGTTCAATCAGAACCACTTTTGATATTATCGATCGCGACCTGAATTGCATATTTCGCCATCCAGACCCCAAACTACGCCATCTTGAAATTACCAGTTCATCCGAAAACAATGCCAGCCGCATCAGCTTTTATACCATTTCAACCCGGCATCCCCAGCTAAAAAGCGACATCATCCAGGTAGAATTCGGCCTGACCCAATATCCAGACCTGCCAAACCGATGGCTGGGCTATCGCATCGCCCAACTCGAAAATCTTACCGATACCAATGAATATGGCAAAGTCATTCATCTGGTAGATAATGTTAAAAGCTTCAATATCCAATGTTATGATAGTAGCCAATGGCTAACAAAATGGGATCAAACCGACACCTGGCCCGAAAAAATTAAAATTAAAATCGTCATTGCTGACCATAAATCTCATTATCCCGACTATATAATCGAAAGAACTTTCATAATCGAACCCTTACCCAAAACCCCTGAACCCAAAGAACCAACCAGCATCTAAATAAAACATATAACCTATGACCACAATAACAACAAAACCTAATCGCATACGCCAAAGAGCCATCGTCATCGTCATGGTGTTGTGGATCATTGTTCTGCTTGCCATTTTAGCTGTGGGTCTTAGCCAACTCACTCGCATCGATAATGTCATTCGCAAAAGTCACACTGATTCCATCTCAGCTCATTGGCACGCCAAATCCGCCATCGCATATGCTTTTTCAATCTTAGCTCAGGACACTAACCCCACCGACAGCTATAATGACAATTGGCACGATAAAGATCAGGATTTCAAAAATGTTAAAATTGGCGATGGTTCATTCACCTTATGGTCCGATCTGCCTAACAGTTCTGACACCATTATCTTTGGCTTAACCGATGAATCCGCCAAGATTAATATTAATGTCGTTACCGCCCAGCAGTTATCTTTGCTTCCGGATATGTCAGAAATAGAAGCCCAGGCTATTATCACCTGGCGGGATTCCTTAATTCCTGTATCTACTGATGATAATGAAAAAAAACCGGAAAATCTTCAGCCCATCTCTACTATCCGCCAGCTCCAATGGGTTCCTCAGCTTGACAATGAATTGCTCTTTGGCGAAGATACCAACCTCAATGGCCTGCTGGACTCCAATGAAAATGATGGCGACCAGACCAAACCCGATGACAATAAAGATTCCATCTTGCAGCGTGGCTTGTTGGCTTATTTAACCGTCCATTCTTATGACCTGAATCAGGATAGCAAGGGCAATCAGCGAATCAATATCAATACCGCCGATGCCGATATACTTATTGATGCTCTGCAAATTGATGCAATGGTCGCCGACTGGATTATGCAGAATCGCCCCTATGAATCAATCATCGACTTACTCATCAAAAAGGAAGTTACTCCCGAAATCCCGCCAGCCGCCGCTCCATCATCTTCCGACCCGGCTCCCGATCCGATTCCTGGAGCAAAACCTCAGCGTATAACCAGAGAGCAATTTATCGAGATAGCCGACAAGATCACCATAACCGATTCTGAAACTATCCCCGGCCTTATCAATATCAACACTGCCCCTTTGGCTGTCCTGCTAACCTTGCCTGAAATTACCCCTGCAATCGCCGATGCCATCATAACCGCCCGCCAGAACCCCGAATTCAGCTTTACCAGCATCGCCGATTTACTCGAAATAGATAATGTCACCCCCGAAAAACTGGCACCCTTGGCCAATCTCATAACCACCCGATCCAACATCTTCAAAGTCCACGCCCAGGGCTCAGCCAAAGACAAAGCTACCCTCTCATACATAGAAGCAATTATCGACCGCCAAAAAAACCAAACCCTCTACCTGAATTGGTAGGGTGTATCAAAAGGCTTTTGATTCATTAATGTTTGATGCAAGAAAGATGACTATAAAGAATGAAAGATAAAATGAAAAAAACAAATTTGTTCATAAAAACCTTAATTTTATTAGTGATGTTACTGTTAATATTTGCCGACTGTATACTTATTCCAGCCAGATTTTATCAAGATGGTTGGGATTGCACAAGTAGTTGGCGACATTTTTTCTTATATATAATCCCTTTTTATTTGCTAATGCTAATTGAAATAGTGCTATGGGGGGCGGTATTTGTCGTTAGAAGTGCTTGGAAGAAAAAATATGTACAATCTTCTTTGTGGGCTGTTTTGGGCATTATATGTTTGATTGCATTGTATATTCTTCCATTAGGGTCAAAGTCGGAAATTGATTATCATACTGAGGGCTTCGTTGCCAGAGTGGAAAAGGATATAAACTATGATGAAATAAGACAATGGGTTGTTGAGTTAAATTTACTCCAATATGAAAAAAACCAGAGTGGAAATTATGAGCTTAATATTAGTGACTGTCCTGATTCGATAAAGAAATTAAAACCAAGACATATATGGATTGTTTCTCCTGAAGATGAAAATCAGAAGTATGCGTTGTTTGCATGGGGTGGTGGAATAGATTGTTGGGCATTAGCTGTTTTTATGCAGGATAAAAGCTATAATGAAGTTCCAAATGGAAGAATTATATCTACTAATGAGTCTGTAAAACTTTTGCATCCAGGAATATTCTTTTCTAGATGCCTGGATTAAGCTGCACTTCTATGTCACGCAATAACCAGCCAGGTAGGATGGGTAAAACTTGTTTTGCCCATGCTGTTTAAAATTCTCATGAGCAAAGCGAATACTTTGTTAATTTGAAATCTGCAAAATAATTTCAATTTTTGGAGGCAGCTATCATGACCAATTATCGCAGGCGATACGGCCCAGGCGGGTTATTCTTCTTTACGGTAGTAACTCATCAGCGACAAAGGTTTTTGACCGATGCTGTCGCCCGACGATGCTTGCGGCAGGCATGGCAGCTCCAGCGACAACGCCGACCATTTGAAGTGATAGCCCTGGTGCTGCTGCCGGAACATTTGCATTGTATATGGCGTATGCCAGCTGATGATGATAATTATTCTTTACGCTGGAACCAGATCAAACGTGATTTCAGCATGCAATACAAAAAAAGCGGTGGCATTGAGCCATCCCAAAGCGATTCGCGATTAAAAAAGCATGAAGCCGGGTTCTGGCAAAGGCGTTTCTGGGAGCATCGTATCTGCGACGAGGAAGATTTGCAGAATCATGTCGATTATATCCATTTCAATCCCGTGCGGCACGGTTATGTTAAATCCCCCGATGATTGGCCATATTCAACTATTGCCAAATATGGCGATCCCGGGTATATTGAACGCTTGCTGGCTGGTGATGTAACCAAAGCGTTAACCCTGCCGCAGGAATATGAATAAATATAAGGATGAGCCTATTTTAAACCGCATGGGCAAAACAAGTTTTACCCATCCTACGTGACTGCCACAGCAATGGTATTATTCAAGTGCAACAGCGTGGATGCATCTGGCTGAGGTGCCGCTGAAAATAGATAAAGATTCGTGGCCGAGGTAGTTACTTAAAAGTTGAGACGGATTCACCATTGCCCTGCTGCGCAGACCATGCCACCGGCTTACATCTATTGAGATTTATGGTTGCGGGCACCCGGCAAATGGAAAGAGACGTAATCCAAATATGGATGATGATGAGATATAAGATTGTTATATTGAACATTTGCAAAATATGGGGAAATTTTAGTATGTATACTGTATTTAAAATATCGATTGAAGATAGTGTGGATAAAGATGCTGTGTTGAAAGATTTTGCTTCTCAGTCATTTAAATTTATTAATGGTATGTTAGTGGCATCTATTCTGAATGATGATCGTGGAGATATTGTCTCGTATGATAGCAATTGGTATGAACATTGCGATGCAATGATGGATTTTATTCAAAATAATACAGAGGCATTAAGACGGTACGATTGTGGTTATCATTTTGATATTGCAGTTCATTCTAAAGATTGTAAAGACACAACGGTTAAGTGCATGCCTATGGATAATGATTTTATTAAATTATTGGCTGAATACAACATAACATTTGAAATTTCATTATATTTGCCTTTGGAAAGGTAAGTCAAGGTTGGGCACATTAATTTCCTCAATCCCGCCACAACCGCAAGCACGAGGCAGCTGGGACATAAGATAATTCAACCGGCGACAGGTAGCGACTGTCTTACGTCTTTTGCATCTTTTGCGGTTAAATGGAATTATAATTTTTTAATTATGGATCTTTTTTTAGTGTTTTTTGTGTCTTTAGTGGTTTGAATTCTTTCGGTTCCTCTGGTGGATGATTAACTTCATGGTTAAAAACTTTTTCTTCTGGTCAGCTGGCAAGGTCCATTTTTCTATGAAATTATCCAAAACAGTCATGGACTGCTTTTTGCTCTCGGTTGATTTTGCCGCCATTTTACCGCTTCGGTATCATGCTTGTATAAAAATTGCATTATCGGAACCGGCCAATCGTTAAAACGCCCCTTTCAGTATTGATATCGCTATAAAGGTTTTACTTATCCGGTCTTTGCCGGGGGATTTTGACCGGAGCGGTCCGATAAAAACCGCAGCGCTGCAATTCCGCTTAAATCATTGCTTCTGCGCTAAAGTCATTGCTCTGCTGACAATTGGATTTGCTCTGCTGACAATGTCATAGCTCTGATGACAATCCGAATCGTTCCAATGACAAAGTCGTAGCCAGGTAGGATGGGTAAAACTTGTTTTGCCCATGCTGTTTAAAATTCTCATGAGCGCAGCGAACTCCACAACCCAGCCCACCAACTAACACCCACCAATCGCCCGCAGCATATCAAACCATCGTACCAAAAAACCAAAAAATAAAACAAAGTCGCCTCAGCGACACCAACCTCTTACTCTCTTGCCGCATCGCTGCGCTGACGAGTTTTCCAGCTTTTGATGGTTGTATCTATT
>JAEIOG010000120.1 GCA_016342495.1 Phycisphaerae bacterium | reverse complement strand
ACCATGGTTAAAAATAACCAAATTTGGGGTGAAAATGTTGAAAATTTAGCTTGACGAAAGACAGTCGCTACCCGGCTGAATACATACTTTTATATCTGCCAAAAAACATAGGGGAAGTAAGCACAAGTTTATGGCCGACATATTTCTTAAATACCAATTGCTGCGCTTCCGGACAAGGCCGCGAAATGCACGAACATAATACCAAAGGCAAAACAAGTAATGCTACTAACATTATAATGTTTTTTCGCATAATAATTTTCTTTCTAATATAAATTTTAAAACACATATCAATACATCGCCGGTTGGCAGCGATTAACATGCTAACCAATGCCAACTTCGATCAGCGTTTATCCGTTCAATCCGCCAAATCCGCGTTCTATTCTTATATTTTATCCTGCCATTAAAATAATCTCACTCACTTATTATATGATATTAATTAAATTATTAATCTCTTCTTGTATCATTGGTAAAAAGTCACCTTTGACTGGCCAGGACCAGGATTGTTTTGTGAGGCTGTCTTTATATTTGATTGATTTGATTTCACTGTCGCTGTCAGCCCGGTCAAAGGCAAAAATACCTGAGTGGCCAATATTAAAATCGCCATTGACCAATGTGACTTTCCCTATCATACCGGCAGAGATATTGGTATCTGCGAAAAAGCGTTCCGATGAACCTTTAATGCCTTTAATGCTGAAAGACTTTAATTCAGCAGCTGGAGCGGTAAAATCATCATGACCTTCTGCATAACGCTGAACATCCCCATCTATACCAATTAGAAAATCACTGCCGATGGCGGCCCCTAAGGTGATAGCTTTGACATCACCAGCTACACGAAAAGTGCTGTCTGCGGCAATTCCCTTAACCGCAAGAGCACCAACATCCCCGGCAATATCCCAATTACTGTTTTTCAAATCTCCTGCGATTTTAGCCGAGCCCAGAACGGCTTTATAAGCTCCCAAACCTGACAATACAAGGTCTATATCACAATTGCCATTTACCACAGGACTCTTTTTATTGCCTTTGGTAGAGATGCTCTTGATAAAGGTGGAACTAAGTGAACCATTTTCCCATTGGCCAGCAGAGATACTGCCAATTGCACCAGCTAATGCTTCAATATTGGTATTATTGATATTTCCGGCAACCGATAAGGATTTCAAGGCAAGGCCTTTGCTGTCTGCTCCATTGAGAGTAATATCCGCCCCAAAGTCACCTTTAATCTTAATGCTGGAAATACTGTCGGCATAGATAGAACCACCAGTATAGCTGGAAGCCTGCAGGCTTTTGATTATCCCTGCGGTATCAAAAGTGACATTCTCCGCTATTTCATCGGCCTTGATACTTATGCCCTTTACAGCACCATCACCTGTTATGATGGTGACATCTTCATAGATATCATCAATTGCCATAGCTGTCAGGCTACCGGTTAATTCTATATTACCGACAAGGTCCAGCTGTTTGCCGGTCAGCTTACCTAAGCTTTCACCAGTTATATCACCAATTGTTGCCCCTTCAATACTGCCGCCTTTAGTTGCAATGGTCAAAGCGGTTTTGACATTGCCACTGCTGATATCGATTCCGGCAAAAATTAAATTTTCTCCATTGACCTGAACACCTTTTTTGCCTGCTATTGATTCAACATTTTCACCAATAATCGTAACTGTCCCCTGGCCTTTGCTTAACTTGACCGTTACTAAGGTGCCATCAGCATCAGTATAAGTAACCGATTTGGCCAGATCATCTCCAATACCAATTTCCACACCGGAAGGAACTTCTTCGATTATAACCGGTTGGGCCCAATATGAAATAACCGGGGCATTGGCCGAATCAATAGTTTCGGCATATACATAATAAACCCCGGCTGGGACATTGTCAGTATCCCAGATTACCGAATTACTGGCTGTCGGGACGATATCAGCTGCAAATTGAAATCCATCTCCATTTTGATTATCGGTATCATAATAGAAGTTAATAACCGTATCATTATCTGACCAGTCAGAGGTATAATCGATAATCGCTTCCTGATCCCATGGGTCTGTTTCTACGCTGACAATCTCTACTTCTGATGATTCATTCTGAACCATGCTATTGACTTGTAAACCGGTTAATTGCTCTGGATTGATAAAGCGAATAGACCAGGTCCCCGGCTCAGGTTCATGTACATAAACAGATTTACCCTGATCATCGGTCAAGGTATCAACGATAAAGATATTATCCAGATCATCAAAAGTGTTTTCCGGATATACCTTGCCCTGCGGGTCAATAATCTCAACAGTGGTATTACTGTTTGAGTTTTCCCAGTCAGCTCCCATCAGCAGCCAGCCGGTACCCGGTTCGACAGTGTAATCAGCAACACTGTTAGTAATCGCCCGATATAGATTATTCTGTGGGGAACTAAAAAGTTTCACACCCGCTGACATATCAGAAGCCGGCAGATTCAGTTTGGCAATTTCTTTGCCACCGACAAACTCATAAGAGCCATCAAAGCCAACTTTTATTCCACCGGTTATATAATAATTGTGATATTCACTTACCAGGATTTTACCCCAGCCCATGACATAATCATTTTTATTGCTATTATCATCGCGATATTGGAGTTTCATATTAGCCGAACCCAGCTCAACGCCACCCCAAAGCGGGATGACTGTTGGAATCTTGACTGTACCTTTACCTGCAGCATTGATATTGGTCGTATCGAAAGCTTCGCTATAATCAACAAATAATGATGCATTAGCGGTAATTAATCCTTGCAGGGCATCAAGGTCCATGCTGGCACTGAACGATTCGTGTTCCCAGTCTAATTCAACATTGGCATTACCCTGCACCAGACCGCTGACGATTTCCACATAACCATGGCCATTAAGATGATTTTCATCAATGTCCGCCGAAAGGTCAAGGCCAACTAAAACACCTTCGAACTTGTCACCTAATCCAAGCCAGGCCGGCAAAGGCACTGTGACCTCTGGCCCGGCGGTAAGGCCTACACCGCCACCAAAACTGACAGGCTGTTTTGGCTGTTCATATTCAGATAAATGATCGACATGGCCCATTATACGCTGTAAAAATGCCCCAGTTGCTCCTAAAGGCTTATTAACATTGTCTACTTCCAGTTCCAGAAAATTAATATCACCATTGACAAAATGAAACTTGCCACCTAAGGCAATACCTGTTGGCAAGGTCATTTTTGCTTCGCATTCGGTTATGTAATTATCCTTATCATCTTTTTTCATGCCCAGCAATGCATTATTGATTTCCCACTGATTGGGCACGACAATAATATCTTCTACTGATAATGTGCCATACCAATCAACTCCGCCCAGCCTTGTAACTTCTATATAACTGTCATCACCAGTGAAGTTGGCTGTCGCATTATAAAAATATGGCAGAGAGACACTGCCCCGAAAACGTAAAGCCGCAGGAACCGGTTCAGGAACTGTAACTTCGGCTATATATTCAACTGACATATCCTTAGCGATCATTTTAAGTTCACCGCCAAACATGAAAATTTCCAGATCAGGCAAAGTTAATTTTCCACCGGAAATAGATACCCCTGCCGTTGGCGATACAATAAGTTTATGTGGTTCAACAATAGATAATTCAAAGCCACCCATATCATCGGGCAGCTTGACACTGCCTTGCAGTTCCAGTTGCGTATCTGCGACTGTTTTACCTTCGGGGATTGCAAATTCGATTTTCGCCAGATTAACTTCGGTTCCAGCTACAGTAAATTTATTGGGAATAACCCCTGCTGCATTATTTAGCGATGAGGTTACCAGACTGCCAACATCAAATTGAAATTCACCATCAAACAGGTTCATTTCCTGGCCCAGAACATTTATAGATATAAGACCGGCGAAATCAATTATATTGCCATCAAAACTTATCTGGCCATCAGCGGAAATTACAGGATTGAAATCCTGACCTTCCGGTGGCTGCAAACCTAAACCAAATTCCCCGGAATAACTAAATTGTTTTTTCACCGGATCCCAGTCAAATGCAGAAGTATCTATACTGGTTTGCAAAGGTGATATATTCGGAAATGATACAAAGCTGTCCATATCAGTAATATTATTGTCCCCAGCTTCATTAGTAAAACTATCTTCTACAAATTCTACCTCTACCGGGCCTGCCCCAAAACTGCCATCAATAGTATAGCGATACGTATTTTCATTTATTTGTGTAGGCTTACCCTTAATCTCTACATTAGCCCCACCTGCACCTGCAAATGATATTTCATCTCCATTAATACTCGATGATTTTGTTCGCTTGAAAGATACATCAATATAACTGTTTTCATTGAGTTGCGACAAATCAACATCTTCATCCGGCAGTGGATAAACCAGCTCTGCTGCTGGCGCAGTCGGAGGAAGTGCAACAGAAAATGTCAGTGTAGAAGCTTCATTTGGAGTGCTTTTTTCATCTGTAAATACATTTTCTGCAAAAACAATTTTAACAACACCCGGTTTTAGCGGTGGATCATAAGTTCCAAATTTAAGTTGATAACGATAAGTTGACTCCGTGCCTTCCACAAGCTCAGGCTTAGTATAGGGTTTTAACTTTATTTCAGTTCCATCTTCATATTGCAGGTAAAATTCATCAGCGCTATCTGTAATCGAAGATGCTTTTAAACCCCAGTTACCGGTATCAGTATATTTGATATCGATATAGCTTTGTTCCTGCAGTTGTTCTATCCCGATGCTGCCGCTGTTGAATGGAGATGCCAGTTCTGCTATGGGTGGATAAGCTTCAATATTTGCGGTGAAACTGCCAAGATAGGTTTCCGGGTTTTCTCGATAATATGCATCTTCAAATGCGCCCTGATTTAAATAAACCTGATATGTCCCATTGTCTTCAGGATCCCAGGAAGACCAGCCAGTGGATGACGGGGAGAGGATCGAAAAAGTATATTGCTTTTCACTATTATCATCACTTGAATCGATTAGCTCGGAATCTGAAGAGTTATAAGCATTACCGTCAGGGCCAATAATTTTCAAGTCACCACCGTAGCCGCCAAAAAATCTTATATCATCTTTTACCGTAAAACTTATATCAGTATACCTCTGCCCCCAGTTTTCCGTATAAATATCATTCATTACAACCGAGTCCATGTCAACTTCTGGCGGTGAGTTGTCATTAGCTGTTATATTAACATGATCTAAAATGGGATCATTATCAGTTGATGCGCCTCTAACAGAAACTTCAACGGTATATGAACCAGGCCCTGCTGGCAAATTTGCCGGTGGCATAGAAAACATACTGATCCAGACAGATTTCAGCCCGGTACTGCCTCCCGGTTCTATCTGCCCAATATAATGGCCGCCTATACTTCCGCTCATCCCGGTAGAATACCCTTGGTATATCTTTGTCGATAAACTCGAATACATATAATTTAGCGAATCGCCGTGATTACTGATTTTATATTGAAGTTCATACATCTCACCTGCTTCCAGAGTATCCTTAACAATATTTAGATAATCAATATGCAATTGCGCGCTAAGAAGCTGGCGAGATTCTAATGATTCAAGGTGCAGGGAATCTTTCACAGCATGCTGGCAAGCTGAGCAAATAACTTTGCCAGAACTATTCAGTAATGATTTTAAACGATTGATAAAACCATAATTTTCTCTTTTCATTACAAATTCCCTCTCTTTTAGATAGAAGAACACATTGAGATTTTACCCATACCCAACAAGCTTATAGACACAATACCTCAAAGAAACAAGATAAGCTATCATTCATTTTAACAAATTTTGAATGGGAATGTCAATGCCAGAACATCTGGATTGGTTGCCAAATAAACATTTTCAACAAAAACGAAGCAACTAGACAAAATGCACAAGATGGGTAGTGTTTAACGAGTTTCCGGGAAACTCCAATATTGACAATTAGAACAATATCTTACCTCACGAAATAGAACCACTAATTGATTATCTGCATGAAAATACAAAAGTATGGAAGCTAAGGGGAAAATCCTTGCCAATTCAGCTAAGAAATGCTATAGTATCTTCTATTAGGAATTCAGCAGGAATTTTACAAATATACCGGAGAATGATATGCATAAGCCTCTTTTCGCTATTTTTTCTATTTTAACAGTAATTGCCGCTTTTTCAGCTCCCGCAGCCTCTGATGATATCGGCGAAGGCACACCGGAAAATCCATATAAGATATCATCGGCTGAACTACTATTAATTATTGGTTCCAATACGAATTTGCTGGATAAACATTTTATATTAACAGCTGATATTGATTTTGAAGGTCAGGAATTTACTTCGTCATTGATTGGGCCAGATGAAAATACTCCTTTTGCCGGTGTATTCAATGGCAATGGCTTTACTATTTCTAATTGTATTATCACCAGCTCAGTAAGATATGTCGGCTTGTTTGGCAATATTTCCGGCCCTGACAGTATTGTAGAAAACCTCAATTTAGATAATATTGTTATTAATGGTGGTAATCAAAGTATTGCTGGTGGTCTTTGCGGTAATATAAAAGAGGGAACTGTAAAAAATTGCACTGGAAGTTCATTAGAGATAACAGGGGATTGTGCCGGTGGATTAATTGGCAGAGGCTCCTCTGCTATGATAAATAATTGCTCTGTGGATTCTGGTTCAGTCAATGGTGTCTCTGGCGGCGGTTTGTGTGGTTCAATTGTTGCCAGTGATATTGTTGCATGCAATGCTAAAATGAATGTTATCAGTGATTCATACGACACTGAAAATGTTGGAGGCTTGCTTGGCTATAGTAATAATTGTAATATCACTGATTGTTATTCAGCTGGAGATGTTACCGTTGGGGAAGGCCGCTTATATATTGGTGGACTTTGCGGCCAAAATGAGAATTCCAAAATTACAAATTCATATTCTCACACAAAAATTACAGCAGGAGATAAATCTGAAAATATCGGTGGATTTGTTGGTTTTTGTGTTTCCAGTTCCATTCAAAGCTGCTACAGTGATGCTGAGGTATTTTCAGGTGAAGAGTCGCGATATACCGGGGGTTTTTGCGGGACATCTCTTAACTCCAATATTTCCAATAATTATTCCTTAAGTGATGTGTTTGGAGGTAGTAATGCCGCTGGTTTTGTCGGACAAGTTTACAATGGATTAGTCAGCTGTTGCTATGCTGTCGGGAAAGTTGATTCAGGTTATGGTTATGGCAATGGATTTGTTGGAGCATATTATTATTCGGATGATATATTTGAGGGTTGTTTCTGGGATGTAACAACTTCCAGGCAAAGAGATAGTCATGGCGGAATGGGTTTAAGAACTGATCGTATGCAAATAGCCCTACCTTACCAGAGTACAGGCTGGGATCTTGCCCACGAAACTGCCAATGGCACAGAAGATATCTGGAAATTTACCGGAGAAAATACCTATCCTGTTCTCACATGGCAATATCCCGATCAGCCCGCCTTGCAGTTCGTACCAGATCTAACCGGCATGGACCCCGGCCAAGCTGGAGCTGCTATCATTCAGGCCGGCTTTGTTGTTGGTCAAATCAGTTATGCTCATAGCGTCGATGTCGCCGGAAGTCTGGTTTGTGATTATACTAAAATGGCAATTCCTGGTGGTATTGTCGATGGCACAATAAGTCTGGGTCTGGCAGAAGGCGAACTTTTCAGCGGAGGAACCGGAACAGAAGCCGACCCTTATCGGCTTTCCACTGCTGAAGATTTTATCGCATTGAATAAATCTTCTCTTTGTTATGATAAATATTTTATTATGACCAATGATATCGACCTGGGCAGATATTGTTTTGAAACCGCGGTAATCGCTCCTAGCAAGGCTAAATCTGGTTCACAGTTTCAAGGCATCAAATTTTCAGGCCGTTTTAATGGCAATGGCTATGTTATTTCCAATTTGACAATTAATATAGAAACGGACGACTGGCCTTATGATGACTATAATTGTTATCTGGGATTATTTGGCGCTGTTGATGGAGAAAATGCCATAGTTAAAAATCTAGGCATAATTCACCCTAAAATCACTGGTGGGAATGGCTCTGATTATATTGGTGGATTGTGTGCCGCTACACTGTCAGGCACTATTAATAATTGTTATGTAAAGGGCCACGGGGGTTGGGCCGGCACAGATACCATTTCGGGTGGTTATTTTATTGGTGGTTTTGTTGGTTACAACAGCAGTTCAATCAATAATTGCTACAGTCAAATATGTGTCGAAGGTAATTCCAATGGATTTTGTGGCCAGAATGTCAATGCTTCCATGATTAATTGCTATTCCACTTCTGATGGTTTTTGCAGCTCAAATGACGGTGGCCAGATAATCGGTTGCGGCTGGGATATTAATATCTCTGGAGCAAATACAAACACTTTAGGCATTGGACTTACTACTGAACTATTCCATAATCAAAGTATTTTCGAAAATGCTGGTTGGGATTTCTCTGATACCGATGGCGATGAAGCTGACTGGATTCTGCCAGAAAACAGCTATCCCATACTTAAATGGGAAACTCAAACGCCTTTCGATGGCGGCGACGGTTCGGCGGATAACCCTTTCCAGATATCTAATGCTGAGCAATTGACTTTCATTAATGCTAAAAACTATTTGATTGATAAGCACTATATCCTTACCAGCGATATTGATTTATCAGAATACCAATTTTCAACAGCAGTAATTGCACCTTTTATCGGCCATGGATGGTCCGACACAACAAGTTATTTCAGCGGTGTTTTTGATGGCAATGGCCACATTATAAAAAATCTCTATATCGATACAATCTCTGATGATAATCCTGTTAATGACGATAGTGGCTTTTTAGGGCTTTTTGGTTTGGTCTATCATTCTGAAGCATCAATTAAAAATATTGGTCTGGAAAATGTTAATGTTAGTGGAGCTACTCAGGCAGGAAGGTCTAATTACGCAGGTTTGTGCGCCAATTTGATTTCTGGCACAATTCAAGACTGTTATGTAACTGGAAGTGTCTCTGGTTATGCATATGTAGGTGGCCTTTGTGGAAGTAATAATGGTATTATTCTTAACTGCTATAGTAAAGTTGATGTGACGGGCAATGAGTATTATGTTGGCGGCTTGGTTAGTAGTAATAATGGTCAACTGGGCATAGGCTTTATTGCTGGAACAATTACAAATTGTTATTCAATAAGTACCGTCTCAGGCCAAGCAAGTTATAAAGGCGTTTTATGTGGAAAGGATAACTCGTATATTATCAATTGTTTCTGGGACAAGCAAATTACAGAAAATTCGCTAAGCTATGGCGGTACTGGCTTGACAACTGCCCAGATGCACGATCAAGCAATATTTGAGCCAGCTGCCTGGGATTTTGCCAATACTTGGTGGATGCCACAAAACAGTTCTCCGCTCTTGAGCTGGCAGCGAACTCAATGTATCAATCCTCAGCCCGGCGATATCAATAATGACTGCCTGGTCAATGGCAATGATTTATTATTATTAATCCAGCAATGGACAATTACTCATACTGGTGGCGCTGCTGATATTAATGATGATACCCAGGTAAACCTCGAAGATTTCGCGACTATGACCAACCACTGGTTAACCTGCAGCTACCGTGATCAATCGCTATGCAATTAAATTAAACCAAGTAAAAATAAAACAGGCCCGGTTATAGAAAGCCGGGCCTGTTGCCTTAACCGGTTAAATTTATTTCACCGCGGTGATTCTCGCATCAACAATCACCGGCCCGCCTAGCGTTTCTGACCAGATTACCGGATTCAAATCCATTTCTACAATCTCTGGATTTTCTATCGCCAACTGGCTGATCTTCATGATCATATCTACAATTTTCTGTTTATCAATTGGCTTATAGTGACGAAAGCCTTCCATCAGTTTTTTACTCTTTAAGCTTTCCAGCATATCCCAGGCATCAGATTCTTCCAGCGGAGCAATGCGGAACGAAACATCTTTGAGCACCTCGACTAATATTCCACCTAAGCCAGTCATGATAACCGGGCCAAACTGGGGATCCTGATTTAAGCCAATAACCAGTTCCGGGAAACCTTTTACCATTTCCTGAGCCAACAACAGCGGCTTAATACCATCAGGCAATAATTTAATCGCAACTTTTGCGATCTGGCCAAAACTCTCACTGATTTCTGTAGGGCCGCTTAAATTCAATTTCACCAAACCCGCATCAGACTTATGGATAATCTGTTCATTAGCGATTTTCAAAACCACATTGCCATCAGTTTTACTGGCAAAGTCAAGAATCTCATCCAGATTTTCGCTCAGGCAGAAGCCCGCCAGCGGCAAATCATATTTTGCAAAGATATCAAAGGCCGCTTTAATGCTCAGCTGATATCGCTGTTTATTATGCGTATCGGTGGGCCGGACAATTGGCAGGTTAACCTCCGGTTTATTTTTGAAATTGTCACGGATTTCACAATATTTATTCATATGAGCCAGCATCATCGAAACTTCATTGGAAAATGAATAAACCGGCACACTCAAAGCTCGGAATATTGGCAGCCCCGCATCTGTATCACGATCGGTCATAATCAAGGCGGCAACGGTTTTTTCCGAATGACGAATCGCCGGTCCCATCTTCTCAATAATGCGGGCCGGAGTGCTGTTGACCGGAGGCTTAACCATAATAGCTACGATAGTATCAATATTGGGATCTCGCTCAATAATAGCAAAAGCCTGACGATATACTTCATGGTCTGCCGAAGATATCATGTCAACTGGATTAAGCACCGCAGCTTCAGCCAGCAGAATCTTACGCAGGGCATTTTGAGTCTGCTCAGCTAAAGGGGGCAAAGTCAATCCATCTTTCTCCAGAGCATCAGCAGTCAAAATACAAGGCCCGCCAGCATTACTCAACACCGCAACTTTTGAACATCTCTTATGGGTCAGCATCGAAAGCCCCAGCCCGGTATCCAGTAATTCTTCCAGAGTCTCACAGCGAATCACCCCGCACTGCTTTAAGAAGGCATCAACAATAATATCCGGGCTGGCCAGTGCACCGGTATGGCTACTGGCCGCCTGGGACCCGGTCTTGCCCTGGCCGGCTTTGACGACCAGAATTGGTTTTTTCTTAACAACTTCACGACAGACTTTGCGAAATTCTTCCGGGCGGGAAATACTTTCCAGATAAATCAGGATAACCCGGGAATTATCATCATCAGCTAAAAATTCCAGGGCATCGACTTCATCAATATCGGATTTATTGCCCAAAGAAAGAAATGCCGAAAAACCCAGTTCATGCCTTTGGGATAGGTCAAGAGCGACAACGCCCAATGCCCCGCTCTGGGATATGAACGAGACATGCCCCGGGATTGGCTGGATCGGCGAAAATGAGGCGTTCATCCGATACAATGGGTCAAAATTAAATAAACCCATACAATTAGGCCCCAAAATTCGCATATCATGCTTTTTAGCTAATGCCAGCAGTTCTTTCTCACGCTGAACACCTTCAGGACCAACTTCTTTAAATCCTGCAGAAACCACAACCACATTTTTGATTTTGCGACTAGCTAATCGCTCGATTGCTACAGGTACTATTTTGTAAGGAAGCAAAATGACAGCCAGTTCGATTGCTTCAGGCAGTTGATCTATGGATTGATAACATGCAATACCATTAATCGCCTCGGCATTAGGATTAACCGGGTGGATTGTACCGGTAAAGCCATTACTGGTCAGAGAATCCATAAATGTTTTGCCAATTGAGCCTTCTTTTCGTGAAGCACCGACAACTGCGATACTGGAAGGACGCATAAAAGGATGTAGCCTGCTCATAATAACCTCCGTTTAGTATTAGGGTATTTCGGAAACACAATACATTATTAAGCCCGTTTTGTCCATAGCAATGTAACCTGGAGAACAAGAAATAACCTGGCGAAATGAATAAAATGGCACTATTTATAGAGACGCCACCATAATCTACCGGCATTGATAAAACTGGAGGTTTTTTAAGATTTAGACAGATATTTCCCGATAAATTAAAGCCGGAGGAATATGGGGGCGGTATGCGCCGAACTTAATATGCGTAATGATATATCATATGATAAAATTTAAAAAAAATAAATCAGGTTTAAAGCTTCTGGCTTTGTTAGTATTAGTCAGCATAGGCATAAGGATTGCAAGCCCCAAAAATGCCAACCGGATATATAAATATATTATTTGTGACAGAATTATAGATCCGATATGGTTGGTCCTGACCGCTAATGATCATGATACTACCACAACTAAACTGCCGATCTATGAAATCGATATTGATCCAAGGCTTGCCCAGGAGCTTAATGCTGATTTGTTCCAGAATAAATATGAGTTTGGCCCGATGCCCCATGAAAACCTGGACCCTTCAATAAAATCTTATAATCAATATAAATCGGCGATTTTTCGTCATGGCGGGCTGAGATTCCCCGTGGAGGTTCGCTATCGTGGCGATAACCCCAACCATCGGGAAGGCCATCAGAAATCCTGGCGAATAAAATTTAAAAAGCATGACCGTTTCAATGATGGCCGTTTATTAAATCTCATAAATCCCAAATCCCCAACAGCTCTCACCGGGATGTTTACCTGCCGGCTAGCCTATGACCTGGAACTTATCGCACCTCAGGTCCAGTTTGTGCATGAAATTGTCAACCGGAAATATCAGGGTGTCTCGCTTTGCACCGAGCAGATTGATAAATTCTTCCTTATAAATCACCGACTGGCTGAAGGTAATATCTATTATGGTGAATCCAAAGTTGTTTATCCCGGATACGATGGTCTGCGTATGCTGGAAGACCCCTTGGCATGGCAACGACAGGAAATCATGGTAGATACCGACCTTAGCCCCCATGAAGATCCTATCGGACGATTTGTCAAAGCATTAGCGATTAAAGATAATGAACAGTTTATGCGTGAATTTGAGCAGATTTTTGACATGGATTATTGGTATAACATTTATGCTCTTTCAGCAATCTGTGGCTATTTCCATCGAGACACATTTCATAATCATAAATATTATTACAATCCAGTGAGCGGCAAACTGATGACTATTGTCTGGGATATTCAGGGTGTGGGCTATCCTCATGAGCTGGAAGATATGGATTTTTTCCCGCCAACCAATGTCACCAATATTTGTACCGGGCGTATATTCCAGGTACCGGAATATGTTGAACGCAAAAATAAAAGATTATGGGAAATATTAAATGGCCCATGCAGTCTGGAAAATCAACTACGCCATTATGATGAACTTTATAACTTAATCAAAACCGATATGTATGCTGATAAGTATAAAGATGCCGGAAACCCCATAGGCTTATATACTAATAGCGAATGGGAATCCGAAGTTGCCTATCAGCGACAATGGATAATTGACAGGTATAATTATCTGAAAGAACAACTGGATTTCAACGATTGCAGTATCGCCTTTGAACCAAAAGGCCAAAGCCACCTTGCCGATAAACATATAGCTGGTCAACTGGTTTTAACTAATGCTGGCGAGTGTGGCATCAGGATAGATAAACTGCAGTTTGAAGCTGAAAAAATATCAAATGGAAACTTTGAGCTCTTTTGCGATATTAATAATAATGGAATACTGGACAATGAAGATATGTCCTTGGCCAGTTGCCAACATAATTTGACTTTTACCTGCCAGCGTGCGTTTTTACCAGCTAGAGTCAAAGTAGATCCAAAACACTGGAGTTCATGGAAAATGCGACTGCGTTATGATTTAAAACGAGAATCATCCTGTTATAGATTATTCGTTGTCAGCGACAATGACCTGGATTATGAATTGAAACTTGGAAAACTTATAGCGGTAAATAACATTACTGGCAGTGAAATCAAAGTGCAGCAATTAGAAACAATCGATGCCAGAAATATCGGCATCAAACCTTTCACTTTTGCTGATGGCTATGAAATTGTTGACACAGTCACCTGGCGCGATGAAGTTAAATTAAATGAGGATTTAATCCTGCCGCGCACAACTAAACTAATAATTCATCCTGGCACAAATATAAAATTAGCAGAAGGTGTCAGTGTTTTATGCTATGGACCTGTAGAAGCTATTGGCACCCAAAACGCCCCCATTATCTTTGAGCCGGCAAGTACCAAACCTTGGGGGGTATTTTCAATGCAGGGTAAATATGCTGATGGCAGCAAGTTGCTGAATTGCAATTTCAGTGGCGGCAAAGATGAGCGTATTAACCATGTTTTTTATTCTGGCATGGTAAATGCCTATAATTGTAACATCCTCATGGAAGATTGTATTATTGAAGGAGCATCTGGTGATGATGGTGTGAATTTCAAGGCAGCCGATAATGGAATAGTTAGAAATTGCCAATTTATAAAAAATTCATTTGATGCCCTGGACCTGGATTTTTCCAATGCCTTGGTCGAAAATTGTCAGTTTATCGATAGTGGAAATGATTCACTGGATTTAGGTACCGCTTCTGCTGTCATCAGGAATAATCATATCATAGGTTCTGGCGATAAAGGTATCTCTTCCGGGGAAAACAGCCATCCGCAAATTTATGATAATGTGATTGAAAAATGTAATGTGGGCATTGCTTCTAAAGATAGTTCCAAACCGGTGATTCGCAATTGCAAAATCAAAAATAATCGAACCGCGATAGCCTGTTACCAGAAAAAAATAAAATATGGCCCCTCTTCTATTGAAATAACCAATTCGGAAATAACCGGCAATGGCGTTGCCCTGACCGCTGATATGAATTCCACCTTAACGATTAAAAATTCTGTCCTGCAAACCGATGGCTTTATTCACAAACTGCCAGATGGCATTGTGGAAAATCCTGTTGCACCGACTTTGATGAAGCGGTCATTAAATTGGCCGGGCATGGTCTTTAAAAATAATAAATCAGAAAAAAACTAAGGAAACTATTATAAATGCTGGCAAAGCGATATGAATTAAAATATTTGTAACCGTTCACAGCAATGATTGGTATTGTTGATTTGTCCAGTGAGCGTGAAGGGAATCATGGATAAATTCAAAAATATTGCGATTTTGCTTTTGGCACGTGGCAATTATAGTCCAAATTCGCTCGCACCAGCGCATGCCAACGTCGCTACGAGTGCCTTGGGTGATGCGGCGATCGATAACGGTATGACGAATTTCTCGTTCGGTATTATTATTGGTTGGCTGAATATTGGGGTTGGTTATAAAGCGAAAATAATTTTCTGCTTCTAATCCCTGAAATCTTCTCGCAATATTTTTAGCTAACTTAGGACTTGCTCAAAAACACAACAAATGGTTCTGTAAATATTTTTTTGTATGATTTTCATTGAACTGACATGGCAT
>JAEIOG010000119.1 GCA_016342495.1 Phycisphaerae bacterium | reverse complement strand
AAAAAAGCTATTTTTGCTACCGCAAATCAGCTTAACACACCTATTCCCTAGACTATGGGATGGTTGTGAAATATTTTAATATATTTAGACATAGTTATGTTCTCCTTTTATTTTTATGTTATTCAGGTCTTAGACCACTTTCCATCCAGCTTGCAGCAAACGATGCAAAATCATACAAATCAACAACGCAGTCGGCAGTTCCTAAAGGACCAGTTCTGTCCATTGTTGGCGGGAATAAACAGGTTTTTTCACCAGTATATTCAAAATAGAGACTGGCAACATCTTCATCATTAAAAGAATAATTGTAAACCTCAAGTTCATCCATTAAGCCAACAAAGAATCCACTTGGGACGCCACGACCATTTGAAGCACCTATTAACATATCAAGCTGCCATTGACCAAATGGCTGGAATTCTCCAGTTACAGTGGTTTTGCCTTGACTAACACCATCTACATAGAGCGCCATGTCGCCACCGGTAGGTGTTCCGTTCCAGGTCGCAACTACATAATGCCATTGGTCATCATTAACAATGCCAGTATTGCGTTCAACTGAAGTAGCATCCATATCACGTAAATAACCACGCAATGCCCCACCTTTAATATGGAACTGGAAACCGGTAGTATAATACTGCGGTTGACTTTCATAAGCGCCCATGATATTCACATCAGTAGCAGTAGTCTTTATCCAGCAAGCTGCTGAACCATGTTCAAGTGAAACATTGCTGTGCGGATGACCAAATGAACCAATATTTACATAATATGAGCCATCCATCGCAATAGCAGAATTTTCACTGCCATCCCATCCAGGGCCAAATGCAGCAGTTGCATCAAAAATATTAGGATCACCGGTTGGATATGTAACATATTCATAAGCAGCACCATCATTAGTTCCAATACCATCAGTTAAATCGGCATTAAAAGCATGATACTGAATAACCCGCTTGACATTAACCCAACCGTCAGCAGAATTAACCATTGCGCCATTACTATTAATTTTGACAGTACAGCTATATTTACCTTCATTGGCAATGTCAGCTGCTGCGATAGTAAATGTATCACTGGCAGAACTCTGTACCAATTCATCATTTTGATACCACATATATGTAATACCGCTGCCATCACCAGTAAATGGATTCAATGCCTCTATAGAAAGATTAACTTCTGTGCCAGCATCAACTAAAGTGTCAGCCACTAAATCAACCTCAATAGTCGGAACTGATAAAGCAGTGTCAAATGTCCAGACCAGACCAGTTACAACAGAATTATCTGCCATCTTCTCATCAACACGCCAGCCATAAGTTGCGTCTCGAAGCAAAGTATTGATAGTATGACTGCTATTAGCGCCGCTAACTGGAATTTCAATTGGACTTACAGCAGCAAAATTAGGATCACTACCATCTAAGATCGCTCCAGTTATGTATAGCTGATGATGGGTAATATCAGGATGGATCTGCAACTGGTCATCTGGGTCAAGACCGGTATTCCAGGTCAAGACCAAAGGACTGTCAACACTTACACCATCTTGTTTATCAACAGGATTTGGCTGCCAGGCTCGGGGGAGATATTCTATATCTAGTGTCGCTGGCGAACCGCTTTCACGTGATCTTAAAGAAAAATTGCCATCATTAATATTTCTACTCAAAAGAATAGTAATTTCATCATTAGTATCAGCATTAATAAAATCTGCCAGAGCTTCTGTGCTGACCGTAAACTCATCACCATCAGTTGGCGCTGATGTCCATGAAAATGAACCCAACTGAGTTAGATTTTCACCTTCAGCAAAATCCATATTATAAAGAGCGTTATCACGAGTAATCTCTGTTTCGCTCCAGTCTGTACCTAATTCATCGCCAGGCTGACCATCTATAATACCCCAGACAGCTACTGTTCCACTACTGGCAATACTGCTATCGGCATGAAAAGTAAAAGTCAATACAGCTTCGGTAGCTGATGGCTGCCCTGCCAAATCAAAATGAACCCAGCCAGATCGATTATAGGTAGAAGTTGTTCCACTGCTGGAACGCTTTAATACGATAGTATTTTGCTCTCCATAATTTCCGCTACCACCTAGATAGACAAAAGCATCAGCATCAGTAGTGACCGTTCCGGCCTCAACGGTCCCCACAGTCAGCAGCATCGCTAATGCCACCCAAAACACCTTAATATAACTCGACATAATTTAATCCTCCATTTGTACAATAATGAAACAATATTTTAATCCGGACAGCCCGGTTTTTTATTCTTAACTATTAGTTTTTAACTTTCAAACAAACCTATTGTCAGTTTTAATAAATTATTGTGGCTTGCCTTGCTGATACATCCCCCGTATATCTTTTTCCGAAATCACACATTTAAATATGGCTAATTCATCTATACGGCCATTAAAGTAATAATTACTACCTTTACTTGAACCATCCGCACCAATAAATAAATTGGCATTGATCGCTTTGGGATAATATTCATATTCTTTGTTGCCAACTAATTCGCCATCAAAATAAAATTTCACTACTTTATTATCATGTGTAACCGCAACCAAATGCCACTTTGCATCAGCATCATCTGCTAATACCGAATTCACCGCATCGGTATAATTTTGAGTTACATCTATTCTCATAAATTCTAACAAATTTTTATAAATCGTCATGCGATAATTGCAATGCCCTGCAGGTATGCGATTTGTTACAATTTGGCCACTGGCGTTGGCATCAACCCAGGCCGCTATAGTAATAGGACCAGTGATTTGGAATTGCTTATCACGCGGGACGACAACCTGTTGATTTTTATCCCGATCAAAAGCCAACGAACACTTTTCGGGAAATCGCCCTGTTGTCCATTCTGGCAAATCTTCAGCCATAGTGCTTTGCAACTGCCCGTCCATGCTCCCTTTGGTAGCTATTGAAAGATTTTCCAATACTTCAGGCTGATTTTCATTTTTATCAAAGGTGTAATAAGCCACAAGATCTGGATTATGACGCATTTGATAACTATAAGCAAGCCATCGGTCATAAGATGAACCTTCTGTGCCTCTGGAAATTATCTCGAATTCTTTTTGCCGAATAAAAGCTAATTCATTAATCGCTATTTCTGTGATTTGTTTCTTGCCATCTACCCGGCGAGCCTGACCCTGATAGATTGATTGCTTGGCAGTTTTGCTGTACTGGCCTTTGGACAGTGCCGGGTATAAAAGAATTTCACCATCAAAAACATGAACATCAGAATTACCTGCCCCATCAATATCTACACCGAATTCTGTGCCAACATCTACCACTTTGACATTTTTTGAATTTACGGTAAAACCAATATTATCGCCAATAATAGCTGTAAGTTTCCCTTTTTCCACATAAACACTATTTCTTGACTCTAGCTCAAATTCCGCTGGCCCTTGAAAAACCACTTTAGTATTATCTGGAAATGTTACTTCGGCATATCCTGATTGTAATTCATATGTTCGCCGATAAAGCGAATCGCCCACCTCGACATCACCAGACCAGATAGCATCAACTGAATCGCTAAGTTTAGCCAAAATAATCGGAGCCGTTGGCAACTGATTACCCAAGCGCATAATGGTATTTAATATAAATGCCACCGCAATCATAGCCGCAATCGCACCTAAAACCTGATATAATGAGGTAAAAGAAAGTTGCTTGCGATGATATTGCTGCGCCGATTGCTTTGATGAATTCAGGGTAACAAAATTACTATTATTGTCACTACTGAGCTCCTGCTGGTCTTCAAAAATATAATTCTCCGAAATCACCTCTGCGATGAGATCAGGGGCATCAGGCACCTCAGGGATTTCTGTTACCTGCTTGATACTTACATGTAAATCAATATATTCCATATAATATTGACGGGCAGTAGCATTTGCATCCAACAAATTGTTAAGCTGAGTTTTTTGCTGCACAGAAAGCGTCCCTTCCAGACTAGCCACAATCAAGACACTAAGATTATCTTTTGTTTGCTTATCTAACACGGCTTGTCCCCCTCTGCGAACTAACTCTGCCCCGAACACAATCTAATAATCCCTGATGAATCTTAGCAATTATTTTATAAATTGATGGCTCAGCCTTACCGATATGAGCCGAAATTGTCCGAACCGTCAACTGCTGGGCATATCGCATCTGCAGTATTTCCAAACTCGATTTCGATAGCGTAGCCATACAATCTTTCAATGCGTCCATACGATAATCCTGCTGAGAAATAAATTGGGATGATTCGGCATCAATTTTGGCAACTACATTGTCAGTTAGACATTGATTGATCTTGAGCTGTTTCTTGCGAAAATTCAATACCTTAAAACGAGCTATAGTTAATCCCCATGCAATAAAATCTGTGCCGGATTCAAACTCTTGGAATTTTTCCCACATTGTCGCGGTAGTATCCTGCAATACATCATCAGCATCAGAGCTACACGGAACTCGCATAATTATGTAAGAATATAAACGGTTTTGATTCGCAGTCAAAAGCGAAATAAATTTTTGGGTTTGTAAATCAACCCTGGGCTTACCTTTTCTCATGCAATTACCTTTATTGATATTTAATCTATGGTTTCATAATGTAATGTTACAGTAAATTATTTATTATCAATAAAATGTATAGATTTCCAAAAAAACTTTATTCCAGTCTAATTTGAGAACATTACCTCCCAATTACCAAAGTGAAGTACTTTCCAATAAGAGTGAAAGTTCATCATAAGTGCCAAGAAATGCGTTTGAGTTCTGAAAAAAACTAACTCACAACCTTCGGATACTATACAAGCCAGGATTACATATTGCAGGCTCAAAATCTATCGCTTTTATACTGTAATACATAAATAAACTTCATATGAGTTTGTTGACATTATGGGATTGATAAAATTATCGATCCCAAATATGAAGGCAACACAGGCGAAATCTTCCGCATCGAACGTCTGGGCAGATTACGAAAATCTTATAATGCTTTACAACATTAAACACCATCGGTACGCCACATCACCAAACTTTCTTGCTAAAGAAAGTAAATGAACACTTCAATCAACTCAACATGTTTATTTTCGTAGCAAGTAATAAGCAACGATTACAACAAAAGTTCAATTGATAAGCCAATACTCTTGTAAGGCAGCATAATCCATCAGATTTACTATACCATCAGCATCTAGGTATGGATAAATATCCGCAGAAGATGAAGGCTCAAGCCAATTGTTCAACAAAATATTAAGATCTACAATGTCTACAGAATTATCAAGATTAATATCCCCCTGATAATACACATTAAGCTGAACAGTCATAAAATCCAGACCACCTTTATTGTCATGGGCCAGAAAAACAAAGATATTTTCATTTAAATTTTCAACTCCAGCGATTCCATGTAAAGAGCCATCGGGTTCAATATTAAGCCAGTCCGGTCCTGATAGTTTTGAATATGTAATGGGATCGCTATCGATGTCAATTGCGGCTATCAATGCTGAATAAATCTTATTTATTTTGGCAACAGGTAGACTTTGTTCCTCAGAAGTAAATTCAGGCAAATTATTTTCAGAACATTGCTTATCAAATATCGCAATATCATAAAGATAAATCTCACGAGAATCATTATTATTTGTTAACATGGTATAAGTAACACGATCAACATCGCCATCAGTTTTAAAGTCAAGGGTTCCCTGAATTGGTTGGCCATTGTTATCCAGGCCAGCATCAAAAGTAAAGCTGCCATTTTCCCAGGATAGAATTACGGTAACTGGAGAAAGCTGATTATCAAACCCCGGTAAAAAGAAATCAGAGGTATTAGTACTGCCTTGAAAACTAATTTTATCTTTAGATGTCATCTTAACAGCAAATAATTCTGTAGTGCCGTTGTAAAATCTCATATAACCTGAACAATAGCTGTTTGAATTGGAATATCGAAAGGCAGCCTCGCCTTTTACGACTGGAGCAAATGTATAAGAAGCAGAAGGCTTAATTTCATAATCGGTACCATCCTGACGATCCTGGCCATCAAGTTTTAGCGTATTTTCATTATTTTTATAAGTTATCCCATATTGAGCAGGTAAAATTGGGGCATTGGAGCCATCTTCTCCGGTAAATACCCATCCGTCGTTTATTAATTCGGAGATAGAATCGTAGTCGGGATCATCAAAATCAAAAGCCATCACGGTATTTGAATAATCAATATCAGGCACCTTAATGCACAATATTGCCAAATCAGTTTCCAAACTTGAATCCTGAACCTGTATTACCCAGCAATTAGTTCCCTTGTGCTGTAGAGTTGGCGTACCAGAAAGCCCACCATTTTCATGAACAGTCAGCCAATCAGGGCCGGATAAAATCGAGAAACTCATAATATCGCCATCATCAATATCACTGACATAATCAATCAATGATGCATTATAAATATCACCGACAGCCACATCAGCTCCAAATATTGGGTCCAGAGTAAATACCGGCGGATTATTAGTAGCTTGCTCGAGTACAATAGCCTGCCGGGCAAATTGAAGATATGGAAGCATAACAGTAGTTGTATTGTCTATGCTGTCAAATTGTAAGGTTGGGCCGTCGGTATCATATTGGTCGATTAACTCCCAGCTTCCCTGGAAAACCATAATAAACGGCTCGGTATTATCCATATAAGATGAGCCACAGCTTACATGTTTGGTTTGGCCATCATTTTTCCACATATATGCACCGGCACGATTGACAGAAATCAAACCACCCTGATTGATAGTCTGATTGTCCGTGAAAGCAGCAACAGCATAAGTATTTGATGCAATATCGTAAAGCAAATGATGATCATTGGTAGTATCCAGAGTAAATGGTTCTGCACCTGGAGTATTCATAGACTGAAAAAATTCGTCTAATTGTGCATTCTGAGGCTTCACAAAGACAGTATATGCCAATGAGTCATTGGTCGGATTAGTGCCATGGTCAAAATATATTTTGGTGTAGTTTGCAGATGAAGGTATAAAATAACCAGAATTAACATCGTCGATGAAATCATTTTTATATGTATAGGATGGCATTGACCCTGGGCCAGTATAATATTCAGATAAACCATAAGTCCATTGCTGGGCGTTTCGGGAAATTTTAATTTCCGGCGCACCGGGATGAATATAATAGCCATTCCCATTAATGTCGACAATAGTATGGTTACCACCAACAGCTAAATCCCATTGACCTGAAGTGTTAATCACATTGCCATCAAGAGTTATTGGTGAATTAGCGAAATCAGGATGCCCCTGCTGAATAAGACCTGTAACGATGCTATCAGGGTCATTATCATAATTAATATCAGATGTCACAAGTGTGATACGATTATCAAAGAAAAAAACGCTTTTGCGTTGCGTAACAGCTGTAGGGACATAAAACCATAAACCATTGTCAAATAAATCAGCACCGCCAGTAAGCAATGCCTTACCATCAAAATATGCTGGAGTTCGCCAATAAAGATATTCATCCATATCAACGACTTGAGCGGTAACATTAGGATAACAGTTATGGTCCCATCCTTCATAGAAATATCCAGAATCAGCCGAGTTTGGCATTCGTCCATTCTTGCCTTCGGTAATCAGCAATAACGAGCCTCGCATAGAATTTACATGGAAATGATCAGGCCTGCCCATAGCATCATAGCCTTCGCCACCACGTCTATAATTATGAGCACCACGAACACTTGCCATCCAGTTATCACGACGATGTATAGCTGCGCCCATTGTCTGAAATGTATGATGGCCTTGAATGAGATTAGTCCAGTTTTCTTTAGGGTCTGAAGATTGTTGGGGTAGATTGATATTTTGCCAGGCAACAGGCAACGACAAGCTTGCATATCCAGCTTTGACGATAGCGGGATATGCCAATTCCAGATCATCTGCAATCTGAGAGCTGTCGCCATATAAGTAAGCGGCGGTTAGTTCAGAAGCAAGCCTGAGAAAATAAACTGTGTTGCCAAGGTTTTTGCCCCCTGAAACTAAAACTGATGGATGCGTCGGCCTTAGAAGAAAATGGACTGGGAAATAACCATTAGTATCAGTCCAGCTCCAGACAATAGCTGCTTTGCGAAATCGTTTTATTGCTTCTGCTGTCAAAGGACTGGTAATTCCTGCTTCACAGAGAACTCGGTGGGGCTTTACCATATTAGGAAAACTGTAAGAAACATAAGCGATGTGATGACCCCAATGATGGTAAACACCGCCATCAATGGAAATAAGGCAGTCAGTACCATCGGTACCAATAATTGTCTTATCTAACTGCTGTCGTATTGTGTTTAACAGCTGCCATTTAAAGGCATCGTCAGTCATACGTGAAACAGCATAAAAAGCTGTAGGATAAATATTATAATATATGTCAGTTGAGGAATGAGGCGTATCTTGCAAAAGCAGACCGCCACCAGAATAATAATAAATACTAAGAGCGAAAAGATTTTTTTCCTGTTCTGGCAAAGTATGGCACATACGCAAGACTTTCCAGGTGTTGTTACGCCATACATATCCATTGCCAGTTGAAGGGATAGGGTCAGTGCTGCCCGGC
Organism: Phycisphaerae bacterium; assembly: GCA_016342495.1. Classification (GTDB taxonomy): domain Bacteria; phylum Planctomycetota; class Phycisphaerae; order Sedimentisphaerales; family SM23-30; genus JAEIOG01. The sequence continues at coordinate 6,804 of JAEIOG010000119.1, read as the reverse complement.
AGCACATTATGATTAAGATAAAGCTCAACCATATCCAGATAGGCCTGAAGGAGAGCAGGTCTTTGTGGTATTGAAGTTTTCGCGTAATAACTAATGATTTTATTTACATCAGGGACCCAGTCGCCATTGAAACTTGCCGGAAGATCATTGCTGGCGGCAGCCGGAGCTGATTCGCTATCCATGACAATAGCCCTGCCTGTCAATATAGCAGTATCTGAGTCGCGGACAATAGAATATTTACCAGAGATAAGATTTTGCACTTCCTGCAATTCTGCCGAGCTAAGACCCGAACCACTGGGATAGGTTTCGCTAACATCATATGCAGTGTCAAAGTAGTTCATCTGATAAAGCATTTGAGAAGTTATAGACACTTCGTCAAGCTTTGTTGATGCATGAGAATAGTAGCTCTGTAAATCCCAATCAAAGTCAGGCGTAGCTTGCAACTGGGTTGAGCCAGCACTGACGATAAGGGCAACAAATAAAGTATTAAATATGTTAAATTTTTTCATTTTTCTCCTGCCTGTTCCCTCGATCACTGTTCTTTGCCATAACAGTTTTCCAGATTATCTAATTCTCTGTCATAATCTTCCGGGGCTAGATGTCGGCCCCATAATGGTTGTCGGATAAATTCGGTATGACCATCAGCATAAACTATATTAATTCCTTGGCTATGACGTAAAACTTTTGGTCGGAATTCCGGATTAGCCTGGTCATTAATAACTCTGTCCCAATATAAACGATTAACAGAACCTGCGGTGCCAGCATTTATAAAAGGATTGTTTTGCCCATAATAAAAATCAAAAAAAGTAGCGAATCTGGTAGTGTTTTTGATAGTTCCCATCTTTTTAACTTGTAGCATATGGCCATAACGTTTAAGCCCGTAATCAATTCTTGTCCAGTTATAGTTGATAGCTTTATCGCCACTTTCTTTGGCGGCAATCCCTGAAGGGCATCTCATAAATTCACCTAATTTACTGCCATCAGTTACATCATCGAGATATTTGCTTATTCTGACAAACCAGTATTCATTAACATTTCTTGGGTCAGACCAGTCCTGTGTTACATAAATATCATTATTATCTTCGGCATAAAAATTTAATGCCATTCCCATTTGCCTTAGGCGAGTTGAACAAACCGTTTTCTGCGCAGAAGCACGGGCCTTCGATAGTGCTGGCATTAAAATTGAAACCAGTAAAGCAATTATCGAAATAACAACTAAAAGCTCGATAAGTGTAAATGCTGATCTGGAAATCTTATGATACATCTAATAACCTCATGGTGCTTGAAAATTATTCGGCATGACTAAATTGACATGCCGAATGTCAAAATATAAAGTTTAAAAACTTAAGTAATAAAATTTAGTTACACCCTACACCATTATCAACAGTACATGCCAGCCATTGAGCAGCAAATTCAGCAAAATCTACCAGATCCGTGGTACAATCCTGATTTCTGTCAGTCCAGTTAAATGGGCCATCACAATCATTGTTAAAAATATTAACAGTAACGTCATCAACAGTTGCACCATCAAAGACAGGGTCAGTATTTGTCACAGCATGTGTTATTGCAGTTGTATGTAGGGCATCTTCAGCAAAGAAACCTTCATCACCAAGATTATCATCAATAGCAGTAACTGTTACAATGACACCAGTGTTCCAGCTTGTATTATCAAGAACAACTTGAGTTGGTTCGACAGTAACCTGAGCATCATCAAAACTAATATCAATTGTTACAGTGCCAGTAGATGGCAAATCTGAAAGGCTCAGGGTATAGATATCTGAAGTTGCGCCTTCTTCATTAACATCAGTCGAATCATCTGTTTGTGTTAATATAATTGTACCCTGGTCATTATCAATAATTGTCACCTGCATAGCAGGAATAACCAGACCACCATCAAAGTTAGGATCGGTACAAGCAAGAGCAATAGCAATATCATGAACTTCAAGGCCTTCTACGACAGCATCATCAACAGCCTGAACAGTTACAACCTGAGGCGTTGACCAGTTGACAGAAGTAAAAGTCAAAGTATCTGTGCCACCAAGAATTGTAAGATCATTAGGGTCGGCACTCAAGCTGGCCACTACATCACTTGCAGGTTGGGCAAGTAAAACAACTTCAAATGTATCTGAAGTTGCCCCTTCTTCAAGGACAACAGGTTCACCAATTGTAGTTGCAACAGCTGATTCAATTTTAATGTCATAAAGATAAATTTCGCGTGAATCATTATTGTTTGTCAGCAGAGTATAAGTAACAGTATCAACATCGCCAGCTGCTTTAAAATCAAGAGTCCCCTGAATCGGCTGACCATTATTATCCAGACCGGCATCATAAGTGAAACTGCCATTTGTCCAGGTTAACTTTACGGTAACAGGTGAGCTCTGATTGTCCAAACCAGGCAAAAGGAAATCCGAGGTATTGGTGCTACCCTGAAAAGCAAGCTTGTCTTTTGCTGACATTTTCACAGCAAATAATTCTGTGGCCCCGCTATAAAATCTCATATAACCGTTACAATAACTATTAGAATTAGAATAACGGAAAGAAGCCGCACCTGTAGTAATTGAATCAAAGGCGTATGATGCCGCGGGCTTAACCGTATAATCAGTCCCATCCTGTTGATCTTCGCCGTCAAGCTTGAGCGTTCTTTCGCCATTTTTTGAAACAATGTCATACTGGGCAGGCAAAGCAGGAGCGCCGCTTCCATCCTCACCTTCAAAAACCCAGCCTGCGGTTTTCAATTCTTCAATAGTCTGTTGGCCATCATTATCAAAATCGAAATCCATGACAATTTCCGCAATTGACACCTGAGTCATCGCTAACATAGCCAAAGCAACCATAATTGTTAGAATTTTCTTCATCATCAGATCCTCCAAAAAAAAGATTAAAAGTTAAATTGCCTGTACATCAGACAAAACATTATCTTAAGGCTTACTGGCCTTATACATTTCAAAAACTTCTGTTTCACTCAAAGCACGATTAAAAATAGCAATTTCATCTATCATACCATCAAAAGATGTGAAATCTGTTTTGATAGCCTTACTGTTCTGATCGTCAAAACTCTCCCTGCCAATTCTCAAGTCGCTTCCAGATAACGTCATCACAGTCTGACCCGGTAACTCATCAACAATCTGACCATTTATATAAAAACGTAATGCAGATTTATCACAAGTTACCGCAATATGCTGCCATTGGCCTAAAATACGCTCAAAAGGTTTGGTAAGAGCAATATCCTCACCGATATACTGGAATGAATCAACCGCTTTGCCACCAATATCACGTTGAGGTGGCGACTTACCAAAATAAGCAAACTGGAACCCTTGTAGCCGTCCATTACTCTGGCCTGTTATCTGCCCTTTGATTCTTTTACTTAAAATATGCCCACCACTGAATTCATTATCAAGCCAAAGCCAACATACAATTGTAGTTTGGTCGGCCAAATTTAAAGCCGGATCATGCTGAATTTCAACATAGTCTTCATGACTGCGATTAAATCTTAAGGCGGTAGTCTCTGGCCAGCGGCCTTTCTCCCATTCTGGCTTTGCGCCAGGAGCCAAACCTGAAATAAACTCGCCATTAAGATGACCAAAAGTTCTTTCCGACAGATTTTTTATCTGTTTGCTTTGCTCAGCATTTATGCCAAAGTCATAATAAGCAACCAATGATGGATCCTGGCGAAGTTTAATGCAATACAAAAGCCACTGATGATATTCCGAACCCTTATCGGCAAAACTCATAATATCGAAAGTTTCCAAATCGATAAATTTATTCTTGTCCATATTGATTTGGTGAATGGTCAAATCAGACCTGTCAACTTTCACTGCTTGCCCAGCGGCAACAAGCTGAGAAAGCTGGGCATCTTCTTTTTTGCCGGGGATAAATACCGCTTTACCTTTATGCATATACAAAGCACTTGAACCATTTCGCTGAGATTCGACACCAAATTCTGTACCAATATCAATTATGGTTGAACAAGGGGTTTTAACAGTAAAGCCTGTGGCCTGCGTTGAAACCCGGGCAAATAATTTACCATAAGCTAATTGCATTTTATTAGCTGTTTCTAGATTGAATTGACAAGGACCCTGTATGATAACTTCTGCTCCATCTTCAAAAGTCAGAAAAGCCAGGCCTTCTTCCAGAATCATTTGCCCTGGCCGTAAAGGGGCACCGGTATACATTGAAGAATCTTCTGCCCATCGAACTCCAACCTGATCTGTCAGCCGGGCAACAACAGGTGGCGATGACGTAAATTGAGCAAAATCAGCCAACATATTTAATAAAAAAGCAAAAGCTACGATAGCAGCTATAGCCCCAGCAAACTGCCAGAGTTTTGTGGCAGATGGCCTCTTACGCTGATAATCTTTATTATCAACTGACATATTACAAACAGGAGCCAATCTGGTTTTTTCTTCTTCATGCCAGGCTTTGAGTTCTTCTTCGTATTGAATCATCTCAGCTAATAAGCGGGCTGACTGGGCATCTTCAGCGGAAGAATCCATTGGCAATACAGCCGGGGCACCTACTTCGTATATGCCATATTGAATAACCATAAAATCGATATAAAACTGAGCGACAAATGGATCAGCGACTATCAGCTCATTAAGTTCCTGAAATTTTTCTGGTGAAATCGAACCTTCCTGAACCTGGATAAAACTCTGGATTATTTCGATTTTTTCATTAGTTTCCATCTCTGTCTCCCACTTTTGTCGCTCGACTAACACAATCCATTAATGAATAGTGTATCCGAGACAAAGATTTATAGATTCCATGAAAAGATCGACCTACACGATCAGCTATTAATTTAGGTTTTAAATCCATATCATATCGCATCTGAATCAGCCGCTTATCATTATCGCTTAATTTCTTTAAACAATTTTCTAATCGTAAAATACGATCATCTACATTTTTTTGGGTGTCATCCTGTTTTGCCAGCAATTGGTCCATCGCCTGATCGGTAAACCGTATTTTCTCATTTTTCTTTTTTCCACGGAATTTCATAATGCGGAATTTGGCGATCTTGATACCCCATGCAACAAAATCAGTGCCGAGGGCAAAAGTATCAAATTTCCTCCACATTATAGTAACTGTTTCTTGCATGACATCATCAGCATTGGCTTTTTGCGGGACTAACATACGAATAAAACCATAAATCCTCTGCTGATTTAACATCAACAGACTGATAAATTTATCATCTTTATCCGGTTTGATATTAGAATTGTCATCGAATTCATTGTCATACATTATGAAAATTTTCCGCCATCTTTAATTTAATTTATCCCGCATATTTAATTCGTTTAACGATATTGTTGAAATATTCTACGTAGTTCGCCGGACCATTATACCAACCGGGGTTTTTGGGCCAGCCCTTTTCTTTCTCATCAACAATACCCACATCAAAAATTCTGCCATCAGTGCAGAAATTAACATGTCCATCGGTAAACCATGCCGAAACACCCTGAGGGGTATCAGTGCCAGAGCGGTGAGGTACGACTTCCCATTCCTGTAAATTGTCGATCAAAACAGGCATTTGTTTCAGACGATTAAGTTTATATTCCTGATGAAGCCAATAGGTATAAGACGTTCTTACAAATACATGGCCGCTATCGCCTGGAATTTGCGGGCATTCCGAACCCCATGGCATTCTGCCATTGTCGGTATAAAAATCATAATGATAAGGAATTGGATAGCCCGTTTTGCGTGGCTGGGAAGGACAATAAAAAACTTCAGGATTATCAATAAGCTTCAGTTCATGCAAAACAGCAATATGCATAGGTATCAATTTGCCACTGCTGTCAATGGCTGCGGGAGAATGGGTAATAACTGGAATCCAGGGATTAATCGTTTTTGATGCTGCAAGGCTTAGTTGGTTACCATTTTGATAGTTGTAATAAGGTATCAATGAACCATTAAAATCCTCGCTATACATTATGAGCCCCAGCCCCATTTGCCTGACATTACTCATACAAACGGTACGTTTTGCATTTTCTCGAGCTTTGCTCAAGGCTGGCATAAGAATTGAAACCAATAATGCAATTATTGAAATAACAACCAGTAATTCAATTAAAGTAAAAGCACAATGAAATTTCCTAACACTAGGACCTACCATAATAATCCCTTTCTAACAAATAAAAATACTTTATCTTCTATATCGACATAAAGCCAGAGAGATAAATTTTATTTTCAGCCTAAAACGCTATGATACTTTTCAAATACGTATTCTACAAAGCACATCCCAAGTCGAATCAATAATTGGAACCTAAAAATAAATTATTTTCAATAAAACCGACACCGCCTCTAACTCTCTATTAAAAAAACTATGGGTAACTATCCGAGCAGGCATATTTACAGAGTTGCTGTATTTGTTAAACTTCCCCGGGTAATAATTAAATTTTACCAGAAGAGCATTGATGGCACGCAAAAAGTCTGAATTGGTATTGAAGCAATGGAAATATTGGCTTAACATATTCGGCAATGGCAGAGCAGTGGTTTCTCTCAGGTGGATTATTGCCGCAAGTATGGTCTGGCCGAACAGCAACTTTCAAATGGAAGTTAAAGATTGCTAACACATAGGGTAATCACGTTGGTCTGGGCAACAAAGAAGTTCAGGATTTTGTTGAGACCAAATTATCTGGTTCCAGCTGTGGTTATCGGGACCATAGCTACCGATTCTGGAACAAATTAAAATAACTCTGGATAAATATAAAACCCAAACATTGCCACAATCATTTACAGCCTAGTGCTTAGTCATAATTAAAGGTTTGGGTCAATATTGCCGATACATCTCCATATGAAGATAACTGTTATTTGATT
>JAEIOG010000118.1 GCA_016342495.1 Phycisphaerae bacterium | reverse complement strand
GCTCACAGTGCTGGGATTGGGCCAACAGAAGAAATGATGATTTCCAATAAAAAAATTTCATGCGATTGCCCTGATAAAAAAAGCTATAAGTTGCGTACTTACACGGACTTATGGGCTCGCAAACTTAAGATTTTCATTTAGCAAAACCATCAAAAAAAACATAAATTCAGCAATAACAGACAGATACTAACAATTTATTCGGAATTTTCCCGCCTGCCATTATATATTAGACCATTTTCCTGACTGTATTTTACCAGAATCTCCCTTGCTTGCCAACGCAAAATATCGATTTCAAGGTCAATACCACGTTTTCGGAGATTGTATTGCCAATTCTGGGGTTTATCACCTTCATCAAAACCGACATCACGGGCATCCTGATCGCGGGCGCCACAGACAACCCGGCCAAGCCCTGACCAGCCAATGGCACCTAAGCACATAGCACAAGGTTCAACGCTGGTAAACAGTTCTGCAGCAAGGGTTTGTGACAATTCAAAGCTATAACAGCCAAGCTTATTGTGAGCAGTCATAATCGCAACGATTTCAGCATGTAAAATCGAACAATTGTGTGGCTGAACTAAATTAACACCAACAGAAATAATTTTATTGGTATTTCTATCAAAAATAGCAGCGCCAAAAGGTCCGCCGGTGCGATTTTCTACATTTTTTTGAGCTAATTCGACCGCAACAGCCATCTTTTGCTGATCATTTTCAAATATTTCAGGCAAAGTCGTGACATAGTCTTTGACCCAACCGGGTAAATCAAATCGAATAATATTATCCATTAATTAATTTCCTGAACGGGAAACTGCTGATACACTTCGTCGGCTTCGGCCTGTTTAGCCATCAGGACGCAAAAGACAATGGCGAAGACAATACCCAGGATCGCAGCACCAACATTAGCATAGATAAAAATCTGTTTGGTCGCCAAACGATAAATTTCAGAAACGAAAGCAAAGCTAATCATAACAAAAGAAGTGATACCAAAAATGAATTTGCTATTGCGAAATTTATCAGGACACCAGCAACGCCATAATACAATAGTCATAAGCAAAAAAGCCAACATAACATAGACCGGGGCAAGCTCGGCGAATTTTCCCTGAAGTTTAAATAATCTTAATCGGCCAGGATGATGCATAACAGCCATAAAACCGCCAGCGGAAATAATGAACCAGTATATGAGTTTCCGCAGCATAAGAATCATCATCAATGCGAAAAACATCCCGGCCATATCAAAAACCCAGTCCCTGACATCGCAAACTCTGCCACTTACGAATCTTTGCGAAAATTCATCAACAGCCCCATAAAAAGCAACCGTTATGATAGTGAAATATGGTTTTTTGCTATTAAAGCGAAGTGGCTTACGACCAAAACAAGTCCACCAGAAAAACAAAGTCAATAAAAAGTAAGCACCAAAATGCGCCACCTTATCCGAGCCACCAGCGGCAACTGGAACATGTGAAATATGGGTAAGGGTAAATATTGACACCCAATATAATGACAAGGTAATCCATGGTATCAGGAGCCTTGATTTTTGTCGCCAGGTCATGTTTTTCATGTGGTAATATAATCTTTATATTGAAGATTGAACGCTGATATCAAATATTATCAGTCGATTCAACTGAAGGTTTTACAGAATCATTAATAACAACTTCGACAGGTCGTCGGATTAACTGAGGAGCCTGAATTTCAAGGTCAACAGCTTCTTTGGAAGCATCCGCTGCTTCTACAACTGGGGAATCCACTGGCTGTTCCGCTGATTTTTCCGGGGCAATTTCGCTGGGTAATTCAGTTTTTGGCGGCATTTCGCCAACCATCATCATAATTTCGTCAGCTAAAGCATTGTAGTCAAAGGCACCATTACAATTTTTTTCATATTCAATAATCGTTTGGCCATAACTGGGCGATTCGGCCAGCTTGACATTGCAGCGGATACGGGTTTTAAATAGTGTAATATTTTTCCAGGGACAATCGGCATCACGCTGTTGAGCAAAAAATTCTTCGATATCACCAACAATTTCACTGGAAAGCGAAAGCCGCTGGTCAAACATACAGAAAAACAGTCCGGTAACCATCAACTCAGGATTAATTCTTTTGTGAACCAGTAAAATCGATTCTAAGAGCTGACTCAAACCCTGCAAAGATAAAAACTGGGGCTGAAGAGGAATGAAAAGCTCACGGGCAGCGCCAAGAGCATTCAATGTCAACATGCCAAGCGAAGGCGGGCAATCAATAAAGATATAATCGACCGGCTGGTCATAATTAGCGATGGCATCTCTCAATATTGTTTCGCGACCCACAACTGAGACCAACTCCTGTTCGGCGGCAGCTAAATCCAAACCGGAGCAGAGCAGTTTAATATTTTCACGAACATCCATAAGAGCATTGGCCATCGGTTCGCTACGGGTGAGCACTTCATAACTGCTGAGCATACCCTGCTCGGGAATAATACCCAAAAAAGTGGTAAGGTGGGCCTGCGGATCAAGATCAATTAAAATGACTTTTTTGCCACGGGCAGCTAAAATAGCGGCCAGATTGACAGTCGAAGTAGTCTTGCCAACACCGCCTTTTTGATTAGCTAAAGCAATAATTCTCATATAACACCGGTTAATTATGGTTAAAATCTAAACAATAAGTCAGGCATTATAAACTAAGTCGGTTAAGATTGAAAGGATTTTTGTTGATGATAATAATCAGCGAAAAATGAGTAGCTTAATGAAAAAATGACATTAAATAGATATTTAACTTAATTATGCGCATAAAAAAATGGAAGACCCTGCCGTGGCCAGAGGATCTTCCAGATTTTGAAACAAAAAACTACCTTTTTTGGTAAATTAGCAGTTTCGAGAGTGCTGATTATAAAATACTAAACACCGGCAACTGCGCCGGTAAAACATGCTGAAAATTATTTATTTGCTTTTTTTAGCTGCGGCTTTTTTAGCTGGAGCTTTTTTTGCAACTTTTTTTACAGCTTTTTTTACAACTTTTTTCTTGGCCACTTTTTTAGGTGCAGCTTTTTTAACTGCCTTTTTGACTGCTTTCTTAGCGACTTTTTTCTTAGCTACTTTTTTTGGTGCAGCTTTTTTAACTGCCTTTTTTACAGCTTTTTTGGCTGCAGTTTTTGGTGTAGCTTTTTTTACAGCCTTTTTAGCGACTTTTTTCTTAGCAACTTTCTTAGGTGCGGCTTTTTTTACAGCCTTCTTAGCTGCTTTTTTTGGTGCGGCTTTTTTAACGGCTTTTTTAGCTACTTTTTTGGGTGCAGCTTTCTTTGCGACTTTTTTCTTTGCAGGGGCTTTTTTAGCGACTGCTTTCTTTGCGACTTTTTTTGCCATGGTATAATACTCCTTCCGGCAACAGTGATACAAGTTATTACATTTACAATCAGCAAGTCCCACTTTCGTGGATATTAACCTTCTATGATTAACCTGTCAAAATAAAACTTTACTTCCTAACAAAAAAAAATGTTAAAAATCTAAATTTTAAAACTAATCTTTGCAAGTTAATCCTTTTTTTTATCGTCATATAACTAACAACAACTTCATTTAATTTCTAATAAACACCTGGTGATTAAACAAAAATGCCGATAAAAACCAACCTTAAACCGGATTAAAATGCAATTAAATTGCTGGTGAAAAATCAATTCAACAAAGAATTAAAGTCGCAGTTAAAAACCAGAACGGTTCTTACAGATTTGAGGCATGTAAAATACTTTTTTTCTGCAAATATTTCAGGGCCGTCTGCATCACAGGATTTTCAAGATCAATTAAGCCTGTCACAAAATCGGCTGTTTTAATATTGTAGAGGGGTTTTTTAACTAATATGTCTGGCATGATCCCTTTTTTATCAAAGCCAAAACCACTGGGACCAAGATATGATGCTGTGGTAATACAAATCGCAGAATCAATCTTCTCAAACTGATAAATACTCTGTACAACAGCCTTGCCAAAGGTCTGATTTCCTATGACAATTGCCCGATGATTATCCTTAAGAGCAGCAGTAAAAATTTCTGCGGCGCTGGCGGTATTTTCATTCACTAAAAGAACCACCGGTAATTGATAATAAAAAAAGTTATCGCCCCCCGCGCGATATTTTTTACTTTGTTTTTTTTCTTTGACCGTAACAATAATTTTATCATTTAAAAACAGTCGAGAAGCTCCAATTGCAGAATTCATTATGCCTCCGCCGTTATTTCTAAGATCAATTATCAATGATTCGATGTTCTGCTTACTCAATTCTTCCATGACATTACGCAGTTCAATAGCAGTGTCACGATCAAAACTGCTGATACGCAGGAAACCTGCCTTTGGAGCAATTTTGCTATTGTTATTTGAGGTTAATTGAAAGCTTCCAACAGGGTCAAGTGTTATTGTTTTGGCATTACGCACGCTGGGAGAGCTAAGCAATTGCCTTTTGACTTTGAAAGAAAGTTCATTTTGACCACGACGAACGACAACATCAATGCTTGAATCTTCTTCACCTAATAAAATGCTACTGATCGTAGAAGTATTTTTGTTTTTCAGGTCGATATTATTAGCTTTTATCAGTGAATCACCTGATTTAATCCCACTTTTCTGCGCGGGACTACCAGGGACGACATCATAAACAACAGGCCAGTCCTCACCAAAAGAAAGTTCTACACCAAGTCCAACATAAAACCCACCAAAACGCTGATACATAGCTGCATATTGAGATGGACTTAACAGATATGAATACTTATCCAGGCTCGATATAACCGCATAAGCAAATTCACCCTGGGGCCAACACTTGCCCAGACCAATCTTATCGGTTTTCCCAGACAATAATGCCAGCTTTGCGGTAATGTTTTCAAAGGCGATGACTGCACTGCTGTCAATGGTCTCTATCAGCTTTGATAGTTCATCATCTAATTCCTTTAAATCTTTGTTATCACAGTTATAAAGGGCGAAAACCCGATCACTTTTCAGCGCAATTCGCATCTGCTTAAGAGCACTTTTGTAGGATTCTTTTCGGTCAATATCTCTATAATATCTATCTTCAACAGCGGTGTTAACCTGCTGAAGCAATAATTTAGCATCAGCATCACTAAGATTAATGATTTGATCGGCAACGGAACCATCAACATAACGATTTTGAACCGCTAAATTCAGCTGACATAGCTGCAGTTTCTCTTCAACATCATGGCGATTGCTGTCATCAGCAATTTTAAAAGCTTTTTGATACAAATCACTGGCTTTATCCCATCGATTATTCGCTGCCTGAGCGTTAGCCTGACTATAAAACTTCGCAAATGTCTCAGCGAATATACTTTTAGGTGAATTGCTGATAGCGACAAAAAACAAAATTAATATAATTGCCATTGTCGATAGCAATCTTGCATTGTTTTTGTCATCAGTTAAGGCAAAATCTCTTTGCACTTTTATCATACATCTATTATTGCGATATTTATTCATAATCCTCTGCGGTTTATATATATTTATTTTTTTAGCACAATTAAACAATCGCCCAGCGGTAGCGACGCCGACAAAAACAATCCAAACTAATAACAATCCAGCCGCACGCTTAGTGCCTTAGCGCTTTACAGTTCGCTTTCTACAGTGTAATATACCCGTTAATAGCTCTGTATGCGGGATTCAACCTCGGATTTCAGGGCAAATAACAGTATTTTTCGCGTTGTTTATGGCCAACATCCCTACCAACGTGAATAACTTAGCTAAAATAACAAGCTATAATCCTTATAATCGATATAAACATTAGAAAGGTAATTTTGATATGACAGATAAACCTAAACTGAGAACCCGCCCATTTGTCCTGATAATCCGCGATGGCTGGGGCTTTAACACCAATGAAAAATGGCATAAATACGATGCCACCCGGTTGGCTAAAACCCCTAATGATGACCGCTTGAGAGCTGAATACCCAAACACCCTGATAGGCTGCAGTGGCGAAGATGTGGGCCTGCCTGCCGGGACCATGGGCAATAGCGAAGTTGGTCACCAGAACATGGGCGCAGGTCGAATCGTCAACCAGGAATCTATGCGATTGACCGCCGCAATCAGAGATGAAAGCTTTTTTGAAAATGAAATGTTAAATAAAGCAATCGACCGCTGCAAAGCCAACGGCACCAAATTCCATTTAGCTGGACTTGCCTCTGATGCTGGTGTCCATTCGCTCCTTGGCCATCTCTATGGCATGCTGGAGCTTTGCCGTCGTAAAGATTTCAAAGATGTATATTATCATGGGCTCATGGATGGCCGCGACACCCCGCCTATGAGCGGCAAAGGCTTTATCGAAACCATCGAAGCGGAGATGAAACGCATTGGCGTTGGCAAAGTCGCTTCGGTTGTGGGCAGATTTTACGCTATGGACCGTGATCAGCGTTGGGATCGTGTTGAAAAAGCTTATCGTGCTTTCCGTTTTGGCGACGCACCGACAGCAACATCAGCGACGGATGTCTTACAAGCAAGCTATGACAAGAAAATCACCGATGAATTCATCGAACCAACTTTGATCGTTAATGAAAATGGCGATAAAATCACCGTTGATGATGGTGATTCATTCTTATTCTTGAATTTCCGCGGCGACCGTCCTCGTGAAATCACCCGTGCTTTTGTCGATGACACCTTTGAAAACTTTGACCGTGGCGACAAACCCCAATTGTTATATATCTGCATGACCGAATATGACAAAACCATCAAAGCACCGATAGCATTTACCAAGCCTCCAAAGATGGTGAACATCGCTGCTGACTATTTGCAAAAACTGGGCTTAACTCAGTTCCGCTGTGCCGAAACTGAAAAATATGCTCATGTGACATTCTTCTTTAATGATTACACCGAACCACCATTCAATGGCGAAGATCGTCAGATTATTGCTTCGCCTAAGGTCCGCACCTACGATGAAAAACCAGAAATGTCAGCTTATGAAGTCTGCGATACATTTTTGACTAAGCTGGCAGCCAACGATTGTGATATGCTGGTAGTGAACTTCGCCAATCCTGATATGGTTGGCCATACCGGCGTAATGGAAGCGGCGATCAAGGCCGCTGAAGTTGTCGACGAATGCGTTGGCAAGATCGTCGATAAAGTTCAGGAAATGGGTGGCTCTGTCGTCATTACCGCAGACCATGGTAATCTGGAGCTGATGTGGGATGAGTCCACGAATGGGCCATTTACCGCCCATACAACCTTCCCTGTACCGTTAATCATCATTGACGAAGAGTTCAAAAACTGCAAGTTAGCCGACGGTGGCATATTAGCCGACGTCGTGCCAACCTGTTTTGACCTTATGGGGCTGGAAAAACCAGCCGAGATGACCGGTAAATCCCTGATCATCAAGTAAAAATTTAGCCCCCAACTTTATGTTGGGGGTTTATTTTTATCCCCAACAGCCCCCTGTAGAGACGTAGCATGCTACGTCTCCAATCGCTAATAACCACAAACGCCAAGTGCCCGCAAGCTGCAAAATCTCAATAAATGACCGGGGTGGCATTGACCCGCCGCAGGTGGGTCGATGGGGCAGTCGTCTCAATCTTGAAATAACTACCTTGGCCAAGAATCCTTATCTATTTTGAGCGGTTCATCGGTTAAATCCATCCATGCCACCGCACTTGAATAATACCATTGTTGTGGCAGCTCCACAAGATTTTTCTTAACAGGATTGTTGTGTATGTATTTTACAGAATTAATCAAAGTATCCATTTTGATAATATTGCGATCATAACCAGTTCCTTTTTGCCAGAAACGATGTTTTCGGGATTGCAAGCCTGTTTCAAGTTGCTTTAGCCCAATAGGATTATTTTTCTTCAGCCAGTTGATAGCTTTTTGAGCAACAGGCTGCTTGATAAGCCTTTCGATCTGGGCGATTGAATAATTTTCCTGCAATGGATAGATCAGAATGTGGGCATGATTAAGCATAAACACATAAGCCCATAAAGCAAAATTTAATTTTGCACGAGCTTTATCAATAGATTCCGCCAGCCACTGACAAACCCTTTCTTTACCAAAAAAATTCCTGCCTCGATAGCAACTGAATGTCAATTCATGCGCGTGGCATGGCAAATCATAATGCTTGAGCTTTTTTGTGAATCTATTTTTAATTTCCATGGGATGGCTTCTAATTTAAGCTTATGATACAATATTATCTTCTGGCTACTTCACCATCGACCCACCTGTGGCGGGTCAATGCCACCCGTCCAGTTATTAGTTATTCCATTGTATTGACGAAAGGCACACTAAGATAACTGCTAATTTCTTGTGCCCACCTGAAAATTTTTTCCTTTGCGGTACTTGCATGCAATTGAATGTCAATTTCGCCTAGGCACATACGAACAAGATAAACACTGTTGGATGTATCTGAATCATAAAAATTTTCAGATGAAACAACAATTTTTTCAATATCATTCGCATGATAAATTCTTGATAAATCAAATATATTAAAAACTGATTTTGCCAGAGTAATTTCCTTAACTTTTTTATCTACAATAATTTTAGAATTTAACACGCCGACGAAAATCCCCTGCAACAATATATACAAAGTTAGTATCACCCAAACCAAGTCACCGACAACGCTCTTAGTACGCGAGAGTAGCAACCAAAGAAATGTCCCTGCTAGAGAAATTATTAACAAAGAACTAATAATCGGCCATATCCTTGAAAATGTATAAATTACAATATTTTCTTCATCTTTTTTCTTGAGTAAAAATGGGAACCATACTTTACCGTTATCTACAGAATTATCAAACGGACTCCAAGCCCACCAAGGAGTTTCACCTCGTGGCCATAAATAGAACCAGCGATAACCATGTTTTTTTATAATATTTTTAGCTTGCTTTCTTGAAAATGCCCTCGCACAGCCTCTCTCAAAAGAAAGGCCATGTAAAGCTTGGTAATCGTATTCTTTCAAATGGTTATCAGTATCAGTCATTGAAAATATCAAAGCCTTTCTCTTTGTACCGGATGTCCGCAAGCTGCAAAATCTCAATAAATGTCTGGGGTGGCATTAAGCCGCCGCCCCACACTCTTTATTGAATAAAAATCATAATTTCTTATTTAGCGATTATTCCCATAATATCTACCGGCTTTAAATCACCCGCTGTCGCAATAGCCTTTACCCGCATATCGCCGGTAGCTTCGATATTTTCCTTTTTGAGGTTTTCGATGGCTTTATCCAGCTCAATGCCCTGTTTTTCACATAACTGCTTCAATGTCATACGCCCCATACCCATAGGAGCAGAAGCGGCTGGCTTATCTGATTTCAGTTCACCAACAGCTATAATATAAAGTTTATCCGCGGCCATCCCATTTTCCTTGGCAAGATCGCCGAAAATAACATCCGGCGAAGCAACTTCTATGCCGGCGGCTTTGAGATTAGCTATCATTGGTTCAAGTTCAATGCCTGCTTTTTGGGCCAGATCTTTCAATGTCAACAATTCAGCATGAGGTACCGGGGCAACCTGGTCGGCTTGTTCCCAGCTGTTTTTCACTTTATCATTAATTGCCATCACCTGGGCAAATGGTGGCCAGTTATTCAATGTGCCAACACTAATAAAAATACATATCACCAAAGAAGAAACCCAACAAGGTCGTAAAGCAAACTTACGCGTCATCCTATTTTTAAGATAACTCAGCATCGCTTTCCAGTTAAGAATCAGATGAATAATGGAAAAGATAACGAAAAACAGGCTGAAACATATATGCAATGCCCCCCATTGCTCTTTCATAAGACCAAGCATTTTCCAATTAGTCCAGTGAGCAACCCGACCCGGAGGAGTAACATATAAAATACAACCGGTAAAAGCCATCGCCAAAAATGTCAATGCCGTCATCGACGAAACAAAAGGACGCACACTGGTTTTATTATTAGCCATAATAATCTCCTTCAAAAAACTCGGCGCTAAAATATGAATTGTCATCCTCGCGCAGGCGGGGATCCAGTAAACATAATTTACTATTTTGACTTAAAGAAAGATAGATTCCCGCCTATGCAGGAATGACACAGTTCTCATTCAACCAGCCTCATAACCCCAATATTTAGTTTTGACTAAGCGCTGAAAGCTTATCCTACTTATGGATAAAATTTTAATTAATTCTTATCTAGTAGCGGCAATTTGCCCGGTTTGCCGTTTAGCTATCAGCCTTAGAGCTTTGCGGAACTGCTCATCCTGCTGCATAATAAAACGGGCTGGCAGGTCATTATATGATGTGACATAGCCTAGCGGCGTTTCGATTCGCCATTCGAGAACTTTATCAATCTTAAAAATATCGCTATAACCCACAGAAATATCGGTGATATAATCAGGTTTAGCATGTAAGGTAACATCGACATGATCATCTTTAAATTCATCAACCAGAAACCATAGCGGCTGATGTGTAATTTCTTTGCCATCGGGCGTCTGAGCGATAAGTTTTACATGAATATTAAAATTAAATTCATGAAAATCATCGGCCAACTGCCCCAAAACACTCCAAGACGCCTGCGAACGGTTGGCTATAATAGCTGTCAACTCATCATTAACATGAACTTCCCGATGAGATTCAACCGAACGGGTAAGAAATTTAGCGATTTTTATATTTTTACTCAGTTTGCCCAGCAGCTTTCCAGGCATCTGACAGCAAACCGAACGATTGCTATTATGCTTATCATCATTAGTGAAACGCCTGAAATACATATCATCCATGCTGGCATACTTATTAAAATCTTCCACCGGCACCATCCGCATTAGATTATCGCCTATGGCAAACTTTGGACTGTCACTTTTGAGATTGCCCTGGAAAATTTCCAAAGTTATCGCCCGCAAAACCGAAAAATCTCGCCCCACCAACTCCGGATCAGGATTTAATATCTCAAAATCAAACAAACCCAAATCTGTTAAACCATGGCTGTGCAGCGAAACCGATTGATTATCATGACGAATAATATGATAGCTGATCAAATGCTGTGGGTCTAAAATCGCATCGTGGCCAACTTCCAAAGCTAAATTTTCAGCAGTCCAGATGGCATAACTGTTATAATCGATACAGCCAACCCCATCATCACAAATGATAGCATTTATCATTCGCAGAGCATTTTTATATTGAGCCAGGATACAGCTGCCATCACCTTCATAGCTGAAAGCCATCGAGATCATATCATCACGAAAGTTTTGCATCTCCTGTGGCGTCATCAAAGCATTATGCTGAATCACTTCCAGATCAGCTTTTGCCGGTTTCAAAGGGCAAATAAGCCTCCCTGTACCCCAATCAGGATGTTTTATGGTCATTTCCCAATTGCAATCCGAAGACGTAGAGTCAATACTAAGCTCACAGCCTTGTTCTTTAAGCTGGTCGAATTTGCTGACAGATGGTAATTCAAGCTCAGCAAACCATATAGCACCATCAAAAATCTTGTCTCTTGTAGAAAAAATCATAACAAGCCCTCATAATTGCGGTTTTAATCGACACTTATACTAATTGTAACATTTTAGCCATCTGAAGCAAATTCCCAGAATAATCCGTTTTTATTGATTCAGTATTGCTGATTTTTCTTAAAACCCACAATGAACCAATCTGCTTGTAGGGTAGCTGTGCAAATTAAAAAAACAGAAACCTGTTGGCAAAACTAAGGCAGTACACAAAACGAATCTGCGAAAATCCATAACAATCCGCTAAAATCCGTGACTAATATATTATTTCTATTTGTATATCGGCATTTTATTTTGGACTATCAAAGAAATCTGGCAATAACCCAAAACTGCTTTTGGCCAGCCCAATATAACCGTAGCCTATAAATATAATATATAAAAAAGTCAATTACAAATCGATATCGACACCTTTTTCACGCCATTGCTTTAGCAGTAATTTCAATTCATCAAAGCTCAACGTCAATGACTCAGCGGTATCAACCAAAGATTCATATAAACCAGGATCAGAAATCAACCTTGACATCGTGCCATTACCTTGCTTGACCTCAACTAATATCTCATTAAAATACCCCAGAGTAGCCGACAAGGTATCCGCAGCCAAATGAACGCGGCGGGCCATTGTTTC
The DNA here is from genome assembly GCA_016342495.1 of Phycisphaerae bacterium. Lineage (GTDB taxonomy): Bacteria > Planctomycetota > Phycisphaerae > Sedimentisphaerales > SM23-30 > JAEIOG01. Next base: position 3,429 of record JAEIOG010000118.1, on the reverse strand, counting down.
AATTTCAACAACTGCAACGGCAACTTGTTTGTCAAGGTTTGAAATCGTCTTATTTGTCTGCTGCAATAATTGAGAAGAACTATCAGATAGTGCTTCAAATTTTTCTGTCAACTGAGCCAATGTCTGCCTTGAATCTTTCCCCAGGCCAGCAAACTCTTCCAGAATCATATTGATATTATCAACATTATCTTCATCTTCAAGATACACATTAAGATTCTTCAGTGTCCGGTCCAGCCTCATAATTGTTGTTGTCACATTTGCTTCACGCTGATTCATCGAATCAACTTCATCGGGCGAACGAGGCTCCAGCTGCTTTTGCATCGAAGAACTCAACTCCGTAAGCGAAACAATCAAAGCATCCAGTTTATATTGAGTATTTTCAGAAATAAATTCACTCGATTGCGACATTGTCCCCTGCAAAACCGCGCCGCTTGCCAGCATTTCCGATGATGGATTATCCGGGCAATCCAGCTCAACATAGCTGGCCCCTAAACCTTTTTGATGAACCTTTGGCACTACATCAAGCGGTATTTCCTGATCGCCCTGAATTGAGATATTCACCAGAATCTGATAAGCTTTTTGGGCTGGATCATTAATTCTTCCCAGCAGCGTTGGCCTCTGAACTGATGCCACTCTGCCCACCCGATATCCACAAAACATCACATCAGCATTTTCATTTATGCCGGGAGCTTCATCAAAATAAACTTCTATCTCCAGTGAATCCATATAAGCGGCGCGCAATGAATAATCATCAAACTTGAAGATCATCCAGGCAAATGCCCCCAATGCCGCCAACATGAATATTCCCACCATAAAATGTTTCTTAGTATCATTCATAATCACACCTGATATTTCATTTGCATACCGTAGGATGGGCTCTGCCCATGCTGTTTAAAAACATAGAGCAAGTCTGGCCCACAACTTTTCACTTTTAGTTTTTCACTGTTCACTTATTTCCTAGCTCTTCACTGCGCCCCTGGATAAATTGCTGAACCTTAGGATCTGCGCTATTGCGAATCTCATCAGCTGTGCCATCGACAATCACCCGGCCATGATTAAACATCACTATCCGGTCGGCTATCTTATAGGCACTTTGCATATCATGAGTAACTGCAATCGACGTTATCTTAAGTTGCTTTTGCAATTTCAATATTAATTCATTAATCGTATCGGCCCGAATCGGATCAAGCCCGGTCGTAGGCTCATCATAAAGCACAACTTCCGGATTAAGCGATATCGCCCGGGCCAAAGCTATACGCTTTTGCTGGCCGCCAGATAGCTGCGAAGGAAACCGGTCTTCCAGCCCTGGCAAACCTACCATCTCCAATTTCTCCCGAACAATATCATCTATCTGCTCCTGCGAATAATTGGTATGCTGATAAAGCGGAAAGGAGACATTATAGGCTACCGTCTGAGAATCAAACAAAGCCCCCGCCTGAAATAAAAACCCGCAACGTCTGCGCATCTCAATTAATTTTCGTTCATTAAACTGATCTATTCGCTTGCCATCAAAAAAAACTTTGCCTCGACTGGGTCGAATCAGCATAATCAAATGCTTCAGCAAAACCGTCTTACCACAGCCGCTGGGCCCGATGATAACTGTCGTTTTACCTCTTTCGATACCGAAATCAAGATTATCAATGACTTTCAGCGAACCAAAGCTACAGCTGACGCCCTGAAGCTCAAATAAATTTTTCGGATTATTGCTCATTAGAAAAAAGCCTTTGAAGGATAAAGCACATCATAAATCGCTTTTGCCACTAAGGCCACGATAAAATTCATCACCAAAATCGCGATAAAGCTACTAACAAAAGCCTCGGTACATGCCCGGCCCACCCCGCTGGCACCCCGCTGGCAGGTAAAACCTTTATGGCAGCTAATCAAGGCCATAATCGCCCCGAAAAACAAACCTTTGGCTATACCAACAACAATATCCCATTGCTCTACAGTCTGGGCACTGAACTGCCAATACGCATGGCTGTTCACGCCAAAATGCCACACGCTTATCACATAACCGCCAAGAACTCCCATAATATCTGCAAAAATAATCAGCATAGGAGTCAGCAAAACACAGGCTAATAATCGTGGCCACACCAGGTATCTTATCGGATCAGAACCCATAACCGTAACTGCGTCAATCTGTTCGGTCACTTTCATCGTCCCCAGCTCTGCCGTCAAAGCCCCGCCCACACGGCCAGCCAACATCAAACCGGCTAATACCGGCCCTAATTCTTTCACAACGGAGATATTAATGATACTGCCGAGCCGTTCTTCCAGACCCATCTGGGCCAATTGATTAAAAGTCTGAACCGCCAGGGTCATAGCCACAAATGCCCCGGTAACCATAATCACCGGCACGCTGAGAATACCAATTTCGTACATCTGACTCCAAAGGTGCCCCCGCATAAGAGCTGAACGCCCATACATGCCCCGGCGCAATGGCGAGGTAACAGCCTTAAACACAAAAAGCCAAAACAGCCCAAAACCCTCAATTTTCCTAATCAATATCCCTGTCATATTTATTTCCAAAATTGAACGTATCTCATTTAATAATAGCAGGTTATTATATTATAGCCCAAATGTCAACCCTAACTTAACGACAATCACAACCAGCAAACCCGCCAATATTTGACAGCCGGATAGGGCTTGCCCCCCCTGTAGAGACAAGGCATGCCTTGTCTTCTTTAAGATTCAACATAGCCACCCCCTCTACAACCACAAGCGCCAGCGCGTGGACGACTAACCCCAACCAACATAACAAAGGGAAAATTCACAAACCGGAAGCATACACCACCGAAAACCCCACTCACAATCATCACCACTCTCCGTCGCTATAACCAAACAACAAATCTCCCCTTGACAAAGCACCCAAATAATACTATAATAGCCCACCGTAAGTCAGGACATAGCCACCCCACAACAGAGGCCTTATTAATCAAAAATACAGGAAAATCCGCATTATGAAAATGCAACACAACAAATTCAATCATATACTGATAAATTTCATAATCTCCCTCATCATAACCACCACCGCCCTGGCCCAATACTCCGGTGGTTCCGGCACCGAAGCCAACCCCTTTCAGATCGCCACCGCAAACGACCTCATCACCCTCGGCCAAAACACCGCCGACTACGACAAACACTTCATCCTAACAGCCAACATCGACCTGGCCAACCACGAATTCACCCAGGCAGTTATCGCACCGGGGCCCTCAGGAAATACTTATCATATAGGGGAAGATGAATTTACTTTTACCGGACATTTTGATGGCAATAACCATTCTATTATTAATATGACTATCAATAGAGCCTGTTGCATAAATAATTAGTTCTTTTTACAAGTGAATAATTTCAGCTTTTCGTTTATAATCTGGGCAATGGATTGTTGAATACTAAAGGATTATGATATGGCTTACAATTTCCTGCCTT
>JAEIOG010000117.1 GCA_016342495.1 Phycisphaerae bacterium | reverse complement strand
GCTGATATTGTCACCGCCACCAGGGCAGCCAGTGGCAAGAAGCTTAGCGAACACCTTGAAGACTTCAAGCACAATATACTTGCCGGGGGCAATACGAGAAAAGAAGCTATTCAGCAATATAACCGAGTTAAGAGAATCTTTGACGGTTGCGGTTTTCGCCTTTGGTCAGATGTTAACGCCAGCACCTTACAAAAGTATATCGGTAAATTGAGACAAGCCCAGGCCGATGGAAAATCCGGGATAGGCAGCAGGACAGCAAACGGATACTTACAGGCCTGTAAGCAGTTTTGTAATTTTATGATAGATGATCGCCGAGCCACCGAAAACCCGGTTGGATATTTGAAGCCGATTAAAATCGACAAGAGCGAGAGCATACGCCGCCGGGCTTTAGAAGTGGACGAGATAGCCAGGCTATTGCAAACTACAGCCCAGCAGCCACCCAGGGGCAATATGGACGGATACCAGCGAGCTTTATTGTATCGCTTAGCAGTTGAGACCGGATTGAGAGCGTCGGAACTAAAGAGCTTAACGGTAGCCAGCTTTGATTTTGATGATAACATAGTGACGGTTGAAGCAGGATACACAAAGAACCGTCATACTGCCAGCCTGCCATTGAAAGCCGACACCGCCGAGGTATTAAAGCGATACTTAGCCCGGCACTTACCGGGGGCTAATGTGTTTGATATCACCACAATTTGCAGCTTGTCCAAAACGATTAAGGCCGATTATAAAGCAGCAGGGATAGACTACCGGGACAGCGGCAGCGGTAAGCTGGACTTCCACGCCTTGCGGCACACCTTTGGCACGCTATTGGCTGCGTCAGGGGTACACCCCAAGACCGCCCAGGACCTTATGAGACATAGCGATATTAATTTGACGATGAGCCGCTACACCCATTCACTAAGGGGCCAGCAGAGCCAGGCAATTGCCGCACTACCAGACTTTAGAAACACCGCCGAGCAAGAGCAAAAAAAGACCGGAACCGATGATATGCCGGGGCCTGTTTTGGAGACAAAAAATACCAAGTTAAAAAAGTACGATAACGGGAATATTAGTTGTGACGCTATTTGTGACGTGACGTGCGCACAGCAATTAATTTCTGTGGACAATGCTGGACAGAGACGGCAATTTAATACTATTATCGCTGGGCAGCAAAAAACCCGCTTTACGGGGCCAAAAACGGGTTTTCAGGACCATAAAACGGGTTTTAATGAAACACACCCGGCGCGACTCGAACGCGCGACCTACGGATTAGAAATCCGTTGCTCTATCCAGCTGAGCTACGGGTGCGTAATTTAGATCAGGTATAATACAAAAAAAACAGGTAAATGCAAGATTTATTGTGAAAAAGTTGGATTAATTGCTCAAATAACGTTAAATATAATTTATCGCTCAACTAAATCCACTCCCCAATACAACTTCCAGCTTTGGACTCCTATATGTACACCAAAAACATCAATAGCCAATCCACCTTGATCCCGAAATCAAGCTACTACCTGGTCAACAGCCTTGCCAGAATCACCAAAAAGACGGCTAATTGAATCAAAAACATCAATCAGGCTCTCAAAAGCATCAAAAACCATCGGATCAAAATGACCAGGCGAATGATCCCGCATAATAGTCAAACATTTTTCTTCATCAAAAGCTGGTTTATAAGGCCTCTCACTCCGTAATGCGTCATAGACATCGGCCAGAGCGACAATTCGACCAGCCAGCGGTATTTCCGTCCCTTTCAGGCCTTGCGGATAGCCAGAGCCATTCCATTTTTCATGGTGAGACAATGCGATTTGTGAAGCCATCTCCAATAAAGGATTTTTCGACATGCCGCTACTCAAACGTTTATTTTGCCATTTAAGAAATGGCTCCAAACCCAAAGGCTCATGCTTTAAAATTTCAACTCCAATATTACAATGCCTCTGCATAATTTCAAATTCCTGCTCATCAAGTTTACCTGGCTTAAGCAGAATTTTATCAGGCACCCCAATTTTACCAATATCATGTAACGGAGCCGCTAAAAACAGCATATCAGAAAACTCAGCTTCCATACCCAGCTTCTCTGCTATATGTCGACTATAACATCCTACCCGCAAAATATGTTTCCCACTTTCCTCATCTCGATATTCAGCCGCCTTACCTAGACGAATAATTATATCCAGCTGAGCATCATCAAATTCCTGCCCTCGTCTTTCGATTTCATTTACGAGACAATTATTTCTTTGTAGCAATTGAGCGAATTTTACCATATTATTAATTCGACATTCTAACACCTTATCACCGACAACCCCGACAACCAGATCCGTACCTCCAAGACTCATTATTTCATCTGCTAATATATCGCCTATACTATCGCGCAAAACAATCATAGCAATATCATCGAAACAATTACGAATCTTTCGCAACAATGAAAATATATCGCTTTCATCAACATCAAAGCCAATGATTGCTATTTCATAATCACGATTAATATCCACTGTTTCAACCGCATCTTCAGCTACCCGAAAAATATCATATTTTTCATTGCTCAAAAAAGCTGTATCCAGATTGCCTATCATAAGAATTTGAGTTTTATTGTTCATTATACGTCGCTTCCATTTTCCACTTTATGGATAAGAATAATTCAGTAGCTCACCGACGACTACTTCTTGATTTTGCAAATCATAATTACCATCATATAGATAGCTCATATTTTCGCCATCGAAGGTTTTTATTTTAAGGCTACCTTCGATACCTATACTAAAAGGTTCCTTTAATGATTCTTTAGGAATCGGGTCACCAAAATTATCATAAGCTACAATAACTTCCGGATTAAACGGATCCTTCTTATTATGCTTTACCACTACCGCCCAGGTCCCATCTTCCAGATGCATCTTTGCACCAATCGGAAATGGCTGAACAATATTGGAAAAAACTTTTAATATTACAGGATCATAAAATTTTCGATATTTCCCATGCAACATTTCATATAATATCGCTACCGGCGTTTTCTTTTGGCCATAAACCTTATTGGCTATTGCCGCACTATAGGCATCAGCTACCCGCAAAATACGGGCAAATATACTCACTTTATCGCCGGGCAGCTTCTCAGGATAGCCACTACCATCAACATTTTCATGATGTTGCCTTACGACAAGTTTAACCATGCCATCAACATTATCCGGTAAGGATTCTGCTCCGGCAATCGGGTGATTTAATACCTTAGCTTTTTCTTCTTCAGTCAAAGATTCTTCTTTGCTGTAAATATGTTCGATAGGTACCATACCAATATCATGGAGCATCGCGGCCATTCCCAGCGAGGTAAGATCCATTGCGTTGTGAATCTTCTTGGCCACACTTAACCTTTGACGTTCCCGAAAAATATAATTCTTTATAGTATTGCCAATCATTAATGATAAATAAAACACATTGGCACTATGTTCACGCAAATAAGCATCCCAGTCTGAACTTTGTTCTATTAATGCGGTGGTGGCCGGGTTTTCTGACATGAACAACATCATATCGGTAACTACTCCACGGACACCAGCTACATTCTCGGAACTCAACGTAACACCACTGCGAACTTTATCCGTAACATTTGAAACCATATTCGATATATTTTTCCGGACCTTCAGTGAAACCTTTCGCTCTATAGTCTGATCTTCAAATTCAACAAACTTATCGAGAATCGGATCCATCACCTCTACCGAAACATCAGGCAATATCCGTCTAAGTCCCATAATATCAGATTCACTAATCTGATGATTCATAGGCAATAACATGCTGTAATTATTCATTACATTTGAAGCCAGCGACATGCCGACTTCAAGCTCATTTACTTTTAGTAATATGGGCATTGTTCCCTCGAAAAATACAATGAATCCTATTATAAGGACCACAGAAACACATACATATCATTAAGGTCGGTTCGTCTCAGCCATAAATTAACTCAAATCACTCTAAACCCTTGCATATTAGCTAGATACCAACATTAAACCAAATTGTCCCCTCAACTTAAATAGTTATCGGGCCTAAACTTTTTGGATTCTTCCACATAAAATGCAGGTCGGACATCTTACCTGGCTTTTCAACAATCACCAAAAAAATTGACTCTAATTGCGAAACATATAGTTTGGTTTGGGTAAACTTGCGATGGGAAACCCTGCAAGACCTGGTTTGGTTAGATCGGGTCCCCGCCCGATTCGATGGCCAGAAAACATCTCATATGCCAAAAACGATTTATGAATGGTCCTCCTACATCTTCTACAAATGCGTGATGGAAGTCGAACCCACCGAAGGAGTTATCGGTTCGCAAATGTGTGCCTGGGAATCCGGCGGTGAAATTCAGATTGAGGCTTTGCGTCGCCCGTTAGCGGCGATGGCTGAACGAGTATGGAACCTTGATGCCGGCCAGACATATGAACAGTTTGAACTAAGACTTAATATGACTAACAGCCGTCTGAATGCGTTGATCGAACCGCTGAATCCGTTCAAATGGGGTGAAATCGACGACTGGGAAACTAAAGAATAGAAATAAGCAAACCCATTGTCGCTAAATGGCAAGAACAAAATAGGAACAGTCCCGTTTTAGGTTGAACTTAAACAGGTGGCTGTTCCTTTTTCATAAAAGTAGTTTTGCTATTATCCAAAGAAAGCCTGATAGATAAACTGCAGCGTATAGAATGTTAATCGCCGAGGCGGCATTGGTCTGGTGAACAGCTCGATGATGAAAGAGTCTCAACCTCTACAAATCGTATTACCGCCAACCCAAATCTCGTCCACAAATCCAGACCAATAGCTCATTATCAAACTTAGTGTATTTGCGTAAGTAAATCTAAATTAGATCCCAGCTGACAATGCCCTGACAATAACATCGACACTTCAGCGATACCGCTACTTATGCATGATGCCTTCGGCCCTTAAACTACTCATCCTCTTTATTCATGAATTCAATCTTCTTCTGTTCCATATCCAACAATGAGCTAACCGTTGGCTTATCTATTATCTCTCCGGCTATAATCTGCTTGACTTCTTCGCCATCAATAGTTTCATATTTGATTAAAGCATCTTTCAACACTTCCATCTGGGCTTTGTTATCTACAAGCGTCTGTTTAACATCTTTATATGCCGCCGTCATAATTTCTTGAATTTCAGCATCTATGATCTGGGCTGTATGCTCTGAGTATTGTTTACCTCCGGGCATCATCTCGTATTCATTATCTGCGGCATAGCGGATAAAACCAAGTTTTTCGCTCATACCCCATTCTTTGACCATTGTCCGAGCCAGGCTTGTTGCCATCTTGATATCGCTTTGGGCCCCACTGGAAATATCGCCACAGAACAACTCTTCTGCTACCTGGCCGCCAAAACATACTCTGATTTCTGCCAGACAATGCTTACGGGTATAATACATGCGATCTTTTTCAGGTAATGAAAAAGTCGCTCCGCCCATAGATCCGCGCGGAATAATACTTACTTTATGTACAGGGTCGGCATGTTTGAGCATTGATTGGATAATCGCATGGCCAGCTTCATGATAAGCTGTCGAGATTTTATCTTTTTCATCTACTTCACGACTGCGCTTTGCCCGGCCCCAACGAACCTTGTCACGAGCTTCTTCGAGATCATCCATCTCGACATACTCTTTTTCTTTCATGGTCGCTTCCAGAGCTGCTTCATTAATAATCGCTTCTAAGTCAGCACCGCTGAACATTGGAGTGCCGCGTGCCAAACGTCTTAAATCTACATCTGGCCCCATCTTAACTCTGTTGGCATGGACCTGCAGGATCCCTACACGTCCTTTGATATCTGGCAATGGCACATAAACCTGACGATCAAAACGACCCGGACGAATCAAAGCACTATCCAGAACATCAGCACGATTAGTAGCTGCAACAACGATAACCTGATCATTAGTGCTAAAGCCATCCATTTCAACCAGAATAGCATTTAAGGTCTGTTCACGCTCATCATGACCACCGCCAGAGACGCCGCTGCCGCGTTTACGGCCAACTGCGTCAATCTCATCCAGGAAGATAATACAAGGCGAATTCTCTTTGGCCTGCTTGAACAAATCTCGTACACGCGAAGCACCAACACCAACAAACATTTCGACAAAGTCAGAACCGGAAATGCTAAAGAACGGAACTTCGGCTTCACCTGCAATAGCCTTAGCCAGCAGGGTTTTACCACAGCCCGGTTCTCCTACCAGCAACACACCACGCGGAATTCTTCCACCCAAGCGTTGGAACTTTTTAGGGTTCTTCAAAAATTCAATCAGTTCAGTAACTTCATCTTTTGCTTCATCAATACCTGCTACATTAGCGAAAGTAACTTTAGACTGGTCCTTGCCATGTACCCGATGTCGACTTCGGCCAAAATTACCTAATAGCCCTCCACCGCCGCCGCCACGCATCTGACGAAAAACGAAAAAATACATAAATGCAAAAATTAATATCCATGGTATTAATGTATACAACAATGGACTGAGCTTATCATTTGCATAATCCAATTCCACTGAATTCTCTCGTAAGAACTTACGGAATTCAGGATCTTCACCCATACCCGGAGATATCTGGGCCGTGAAATTTTCAGGAATATCTTTACCCTGCTCTAAAGCTTCAGGTTTAAGCTTACCTTCAATCAAATCCACACTGATTATAACCGATTCGACCTGACCCTGAATTACATAATTCTCAAAGGCGGTATAACTGATCTCACGGGAATTACCTCCCTTAAGCATCATAAAGAACATTACGACCAGCAAACCCAGAATTATCCAGTGGAACATCCCCCCTGGTGGACGTCCCATGCCTTTAGGGGGCTCATTATTTGGACGTTGAGGGTCTTTGCCTTTACGTTGAAAATCTTTTTTATCGTTATCGTTCATTTTCTATCCCGTTACTTCTATTTTGTTGAAATATCGTATATCCTGTACATCGTCCAAATTCCACTGGCAATTTCGCTAAAAAAAGAGTTTTTTGAAATCGCTGGCAACTTGACCATAATGTACTAATGTTTTTTACTCTACCAGTCTTTTGTCATACTTACAACTATTTCATCTGACAGTTTATCCACTGCCTGAGAAATAGCACCATTACGGCTGATACCAACCATGTCATTCTGATCGCCATGAAAACTATAATCCTGACCATCTATCAGGACCCCTGCTTTGCCACGTAAAGCTTTCCATGTAACTTCCACTACTACTTTAACTTCTTCCTGTATCGGTCTATCCAGGTCACGCTGCTGCGACAGAATGCGACCTTCTACGGACTTAACCTTGCCATAAATGATACTATCGGCACTACTACGGTCAGCTACAACTTTATAGGGTGTTAAAAGCTCTATTTTTTTGCCCAATGCTGCTGTCAGCTCAAATTCCACTTCGCGGTCAAAACTGTTTGAACCAAACATCTCCAGACAAACTGTCTGAATATCACTGCGATACAGGCTTTTGCTGCTATAGCCACAGCCACTGGCAATAAATGCTAATAATATAATTAATGCAATATTAGTTTTCATCTATTTCATTTCCATATTCTTGAATTTTAGCCATTGCTGATTTTTCCCATTGACTGTCAGGAAAATCCCTTACCACCGATTCCCAGCTTTTCACCGCAGCTTCCGTTTCACCTGTGCGTAAGTAAAAATCTGCTATATCAAATATCTTTAATGCCTGTTGAGTTCTTACCAGATCAATTTGACCTTGAATATTTTTCTCTTTGGCATCTTCAGGATAATAAAGCTGGTATTGCTGATAACGCACCAAAGCTTCATTCAGGCAATTAGTATCATAAGCAAAACCCCGATACTGCCAATGAGTCGAATAACCATTCAATAACATTGCTCTCTGGGCTTGTGGGCTTTTCGGACAGGTATCCAGTAGCATCTGACAATAACTTTGAGCCTCGAGATATTGCTCTGTTTTAAAATAATAATCCGCCGCCATCATCAAGGCTTTCGCTGATATATCACTGCCCGGACGATATTCTGAAACATCATCCAATAATGCCAAACCATCTGTTCTGGCTTTCACCGGCAAAAAACCCATTAATAGTCGCGTTGCTCCATTTAGAAATAATTCAGCCAGCTCGACTTGTTTTGCGACCGACAAATCGGATATTACCGATCCATCATGCAATTCGATTAACTTTTTATATTGTTCAGCGGCGCTATAGTAGCTGTGCTCCTGATACAATGCGGTAGCTTTAATAAACATCGCCCTGTCGGCTAGCAAAGATTCTTCATTTTCATCAAGCCAATCTTTAGCTATCTCTTTGGCTTCCTTGAGATTGTCGTTTTGATAGGCCCTTACGGCGTCCATCAAAAATTCGGGGGTCTGTCCATCATTTAATATTGCAGGAAGTTCAATTTTCCCTTCGTGTACCGTACCACTACAGCCACTAATACCGGCTAAAGCTATAGCCAACAACAATATCATCAAAGTTTGTCGCATTAATGTTTTCCTGTATTATCATATAATCATTTTGTTCATTTCTGCTGAACACAAGATTATATCTGCTTATCATAATAATGCAATTCAAATAGTTACCACTTACCTATTTTCACCATTTTCTCAGAATTTTACCACTTATCATTAAAAAAAAAGACACCATCAACCACTTCAACATTGGGAGCCAGACGGGTTTGCTGGTAAAAGTCATAGCCTTGCATTAGGTTTTTCCAGAATGGTAAATAATTGCTATCACTATGTTTAGATAGATTTTCATCGGTCATGGTAAATGGATAGCAGTGAATACGGACAATCTTTTGACTACTGGACAGCCCAGCTGTGATCATGGCATATATTTCTTCAATCGCGGCATCGCCCATAGCAAAACAGCCAATGGATTTATCGCTGCCATGAACCATAATATAGCTACCGGTATGGCCTTTCTGTCTGTCATAATTATTGGGGTAGCCAATGTCAAAAGACAAATGAAATTTGCTGGCGGGGTTAAGACTTTGAGTAGTTATATAGTAAAAACCCTCAGGGCATTGCCGGTCGCCTTCTTTGGTTTTGGGCCCTAATGTTCCTGACATTTTCAGAATTGGGTAAGTTTTAAAGGGTACAAAGTAACCTTTATTTTGGTCAAAAACGTCTAAATGGAGCTTTTTTTCGTCTTTTTCGAGGTAAATATAGACCGGAACTGCCCATTGGAGCCCGAAGTTTTTGAGTTTTTCTTCCAATCTGGGCCGTACATTTGCTATTGCGCCTTCACTGCGAACAGTGGTTGCGATCTGGCCAGAGGGTTTGGAGAAGTGCATTTTGAGTTTTCGAACCGGCTCAGGTATTTGGCCATCATGTTCAATTATGCCCATTACAGCGACCTCCGGCTGATTATATGTTTTGCCGCCATCATTTCTAAATTTCACAAAATAGATAATAAATGCACAGGCAATACAAAAATCGAAAATCAAAAATATAATGAAAATTTTATTTCGGTGAATCATAACTGACCTCCTTGTCAATAGTGTAATCAAGCCAAAAAAAGGATGGAAATTTCATACGATTGCCCTACTTGAGCTACCTGTCCGACATATTATGTTTGTGACTAATTGTTTTATTTTCTATAAAGAAAGTAAATCCTTTATTTCTTTTCATTGGGATTTCCTTTCAAATCAGCATCGGCGGAGCCCATCTGGCCGATGGCCACCCCCAGCACTATCGCACAGACTATGACTACGGCCAACGCTCCGGCGGCCATGGCATAGGCTGCCGGTTCTATGCCCCTAGTTTCATTTACTAAGGTGCAGATCGCGATATTGATAGCCAAGCCAACGATAATTGCCAGGAGTCGGCCTTTGAATCTTTGGGCGGCTATGACAGCATCGCCGAGAATCATGCTAAAAAGGATGAAACAACCAGCAATGCCAGCTAAGAATAATAAATTGCTATAGGCGGCATATTCTTCGGTGTAAATTAAGGTGAGAATGTCAGCGGCCCAGAAGTGGAATATCACCAGCATCCCAGCCATCGCGATTGAACTTATGACAATCAGCTTGGTGAGCAAAACGATAAAAGCGGTGAGATTTTCGTGGTAATATTTGGCCAGACGCGGTAGCAGAGCCTGATTGAAGCCATTCTGGATGGCCATGGGCCCGGCCATAAAGTGGAGCATTGCACCGAAATAAGCGACATGCTGATCGGTCAACCGCCATTCAATAAAATACTGGCCTATCTGAGAATTAAAACTGGACAATGTAACAAACAGACCCATGGGCAATGCCTTATTGAGAATTTTTTTGGCAATGTTGTGATCCCATTGCAGATTGAAATCTGTGAATTTGGATGCCTTGCGATGATCAAAACAATAGCCCACAATAGCAGTCATAATCAGCCACCCTACCGGGATAATCCAGATATGCTTAATATCGAAAATCCAGATAGCCGCAGCCAGAACCAAAACCGAACCGGTCTTTAGGCTCTGGGAAACAGCCCAGTATTTCATCTGTTCTTTTTTTTGTAAAACAGAAAGAAAAATATCGCAGATACTTTCTGCAGCACGCACGCCACCCATGAGCATAACCAAGATTGTTTTTTGTTTACCCCAGTGTTTTGATAGTGTCATACATATAATAGCCATCGCGATCAAGTAAAAAATATTGCTGATAATACGCAGGGAGAAATAATGACCAATGGAAATTTCATCGCGGGCATCGGTGACATAAACGCTGCGACTTTCGAGGTTGAAAAGTACAGCCAACGGTGTAGCGACGGCAATGGCAAACATAAACCGCCCCACGGTAGCCGAATCCTTGCCAAAAGCCTTGGCTAAAAACATAATAATCAGCAAGCGGCCAACAGCAAAAAATACATTGCCACCGATGGCCCATGATGCATTATGTTTTAACGATTTGTTTGTCATTATTTCCCGAAATAGTTTTTTGACAGACCCAAGGGAGGGCCATGCCTACGCTGATAAAACCCTGTAGAGACAAGGCATGCCTTGTCTCTACCAAAGGTCAACATTTATTCACTTTACCATTTCAAAACCGCACCAGTATCGGCACTGGTTGCCAGGGCTGCAAATTTACCTAATGCACCAAGGGTTATCCTTGGAGCAGGAGCTTTCCAGCTGGCTTTGCGTTTGGCTAATTCTTCATCGCTAAGGGCAACAGCAAGTTTATGATTTGGGATATCGATCTCGATCATATCACCATTTTTCAACAGGCCAATAGTTCCACCAGCAGCGGCTTCAGGGCTGATGTGGCCAATACAAGCACCACGAGTACCGCCACTGAAACGACCATCGGTAATCAATGCGACTGATTCACCCAGGCCAGCGCCCATGATATAGCTGGTAGGACTGAGCATTTCCTGCATACCAGGGCCACCACGGGGACCTTCATAGCGAATAACGACAACATCACCTGCCTTAACTTCGCCAGCTAAGATACCTTTACATGCATCTTCCTGACTATCATAGATAACAGCAGGACCGGTATGAACCAGCATCGGCTTGGCAACGCCAGCACTTTTGACAACTGAACCCTTTTCAGCCAGGTTGCCGCTAAGGATAGTCAGGCCACCAGTTTGGGAATAGGCATTGTCAAGTTTGCGAATGCACTGGTCATCTTTGATTTCGGCATCGGCGATATTTTCGCCAAGGGTTTTGCCGGTAACTGTGATGCAATCGGTATTTAATAATCCTTTGCATTTTGAGATTTCGTTTAGAATTGCACTAATTCCACCTGCGGCATTAACATCTTCCATGTGATAAGGGCTGGAAGGCGATACTTTGCAAATATTTGGACATCTACCGGAAATTTCATTGATGCGACCCAGACTATATTGAACTTCTGCGGCATCAGCGATAGCCAGAGTGTGCAAGACAGTATTGGTAGAACCGCCCATAGCCATATCGGCGACTAATGCATTATCAAGCGATTTGGTAGTAACGATATCACGAGGCTTGATGTCCAGTTTGACAAGTTCAAGAATCTGCTTGGCCGCTTGTTTGTAAAGGTCCTGACGTTTAGGATCGACTGCTGGAATTGAACCATTACCGGGCAAGGCCATACCGATAGCTTCAGACAAGCAGTTCATACTGTTGGCGGTGAACATGCCAGAACAGCTGCCGCATGTAGGACAACCATTATCTTCAATATCTTTTAGCTCGGCATCATCAATTTCTTTTTTATTATATTTGGCGACACCTTCGAAGATGCTGACTAAGTCAACGGTTTTACCGGTTGAGGTTTTCCCAGCCATCATCGGCCCGCCAGAGACAAAGATAGTGGGAATATTAACCCGCATAGCTGCCATCATCATGCCAGGAGTGATTTTGTCGCAGTTAGGGATGCAGATCATGCCATCAAAACAATGACCACGTAGCATACATTCAACGCTGTCAGCGATAACTTCGCGGCTGACCAGAGAATATTTCATGCCGGTATGGCCCATAGCAACGCCATCACATACAGCAATAGTATTAAAAACGAATGGGACGCCACCAGCGGCTCTGACCTGATCACAGATAAGATCGGCAACTTTATTGAGATGGACATGGCCAGGGACAATATCAACATGACTGGAACAGACAGCGATAAATGGTTTGCCCATATCAGAATCTTTTACGCCACAAGCTTTGAGCAAACCGCGATGCGGTGCCCGTTCAAATCCTTTTTTTACGGTATCAGAATTCATATTATCTATCCTTATAACAAAAGTAAAATTATCGAGAATTTCTCTATTATAGCCCTGAAAGCCTGTCAGTCTATTAAAAAGTTCAGCCATTGACACATATCAGACTAGTCAGTATCATAGGCGAATACTAGAACAATCTTTATAAGGAATAAAAAAATGGAAATGGCAAAAAAAATGTTCGGATTGGGGATTTTAATAGCAATTATCATGCTTTCAGGCTGTCAAACAGCTCAAAACATCACCATTATGAGCTATAACATCCACCATGGCCAAGGCACCGATGGCAAGCTTGATCTGGATCGTATCGCTTCGATTATCGAAAAAAGCCAGGCTGGGCTTGTGATATTAAATGAAGTCGATAATAATTATTCGGGACGGTCTAACAATGAAGATCAAGGTCAGGTTTTAGCTGATAAACTGAGAATGAACCATGTGTTTGGGCCAGGGATCATCACAGGTGACCCGGCAAAGCCTAATCTTTATGGCAATGCAATTTTAAGTAAGTTCCCGATCAAATCATCGAAAACTCATAAGCTACCCGGGCCAGGTGAACCGCGGTGCTGTCTGGAAGCTGAAATCGAATTGCCTGGGGGTATTTTAACGGTATTTGCAACCCATCTTGAGCATAGCAAATCAGAAGCAAGGTCAAAACAGGCAAATGAAATTATGAGGCTCGTCGAAAAATGCAAAACTCCACTAATTGTCGCTGGTGATATGAACGCAACGCCAACCAGTGAAACAATCGCTGTTTACCTACAGAAGCTCTTCGACACTGAACAACTCGCCAATAGCAAGGTATCATCGATTACCATCAAAGACAATCGTGCTGCAAAGATTGATTATATTTTTGTTTCGACTGATTTGGTCAAAAATGTCAAAAGCTATAATGTAATTGATAATGATGTTACAGCTGTTGCATCAGATCATTTCCCAATCAAGTCCATCGTAAAAATACCTTCATCAAAAAAAGCCAATTAAAAGAATTGAATAATTAACTAAAATAGTAGGGTAAATTTCCTGTTAAAGGAAATATAACCTTGTACAAATGAGGTATTTTAGTCTTAAATGATAATTCTGTTTTTAACAGATTAATCTTTTGTTTTTGCCTATTTATGACCACAAAACCCCTTGTATCAATAATTATTTTATGGTATAAAAGTAAAAATCATTAGAAACTATGTATAAAATTATTTTTTATATATAGAAAACTCTAACAACAGGAACGCACCCAATGCATTTGACCACCCGCTATTTAAGAAAAGATCAGTTTGTAGAAGTTTATATTTCAGCTATCCCAGATAGAACTAAAGAACTCCCGGCACGAGCTGCTGAGCTTTTTGAAGCTGTTGCATCTGAACTGAAAAAAGAAAACATGTTCATTTTCCAGGAAAGAATTTTTGGGACAAGAGAAGCTCTTAATGCGATCAAAGACATCCGTAAAAAAGCGTATGGCGATTTAATAGATACCGTAGAACCTTCCTGGCTTAAAGTACCAGCCGGAATTAATGGCGAAATAGCTGGTATCCAAATGCATGCTATTGCTGGCATAGATAAGCCTGAGATTGTCGAAATCAATGGAACCCCTTGTGGTCGTATCGCTAAAACTGACGATGTGAGCTTTCTGGCTGTTTCTAATGTTCTGCCGGACAAAATCACAAGTCCAGCTGATCAATCTGGCCAGATGTTCAATAAAGTCAATTCATTGCTTACTGAACATGATAAGAATTTCTTTTCGGTAGCACGCACATGGCTCTGGCTGGGTGATATTCTCGATTGGTATGATAATCTCAATTGTGTCCGTAACGATTTCTTCAAAGTCAACAATCTTTTAGGCCCTGGCATCACCGGTAGAATGCCGGCAAGTACAGGCATCGGCATTGGCCCAGCTACTGATGCTACCTGCTGTATGGATTTGGTTGCAGTATTAGCACCGGAAAAAGCTATTGATTATCTTGATATAGCTGGCAATCAGAATTCAGCTTTTGATTATGGTTCAGCTTTTTCACGTGCATCTATTGCACCTACACCAGCTGGCAAGGCCCTGTATATTTCAGGAACAGCATCTATCGACAAAGATGGTAAGACCACAAATATCGATGACTACAAAGCCCAGATCGCTGAAACCATCGAAAATGTCAAAGCTCTCATTCTTCAGGGTGATTGCAGCGATGAAGATGTTGCTCAAGCCATCTGCTATTGTAAAACCGCAGAAATTGAACAATACTTCTGTGATAACTACCCAAATTTTCCTTGGCCACACTTCACTGCAGTTGCTGACGTCTGCCGCGATGACCTGCTGTTTGAAATCGAAGCTTTGGTGATAAAAAAATAATCGCCAAATAGTATTTATAGTTAATACGCTGAAGGCTAAGAAGTTAAAGATTTTGTTATGCGCGTATTTCTCAGAAATCAAGGCATAAACCTTATTTCTTGCCAATTATCACTGCTTGCTCCATTTTGCTATAATTTTGCAATATACAAAATTCAAGTTGGCCTAAATACAGGCCGATAAATGTAATATAACACCTGGGGGGGTGTATGGCGACATCTTATTCTTGAAGATACCTTTGAACACTCCCCATTTTATAAACTTATAAAAATTCAGGTATATTGAAATCCTGAAAGGAGAGCTATAATGCATTTTAGACTACTTGAACCTATAATTTTCTATGGTTTGGCATTGGCCGCTTCGGCCTTGTTTGGAGTCAGTTATATTACCGGCAAAGCCAACTGGCAAAGCTATGCCTTGCTAAGCTGTTCGGTCATATTAATCATCTCAGCCACCGGATACTGTTGGCATTTGGCCCAGGAAAGCATAATCAGCAAAATCAAACTACATAATCGAAATTCCATTACCACCCAGCCAGCAACTGACACAACAGATGAACAATATATTGATCAACTGCAAAATATCAATGAAGACTTAGTCGGAATGCTTGATATGATTAAAGAGTTTGAACAAAACCAAAAAAGTTCGCAAGAAGTTGAATCCGAAACTGAATTAACTCAAAAATAATTCTCTTCCAATTATACACTTTGTAAACGCCGGTGAAAAAGTGCAGCGCATGTCGGCGGAAAAGTGTGGCGCTTTTGGGTAAAATATATCCCGTTT
>JAEIOG010000116.1 GCA_016342495.1 Phycisphaerae bacterium | reverse complement strand
ACCAAATGCCAATCTATGCTGTTGGCCATCGTAACCCAGCGGTTTTGACTATTAAGTTTGCCGCCAAAAGGATGATAGAAATCTTCAAATTGCAATTGATTCGGATTGTCTTTGCGATACATCGATATCACCAGGTGCAAGGGTTTTAGCCAAAATGCCATAGTAATCGTTCACCTGAAGTATTCGATTTAAATCATAAACCTTTTGCAATAAATAACTTGTGATTTATTGAGCAAGCCCTAGATAATTAAAAACTATTTCCAGATTTCAAAGGTTGGTAAATTATGATATATTGACTGTTTATTGATATGATTAATATTTAGGAGTTAAATAATGCATAAGTTTTTAATAGTTCTAATCTTGTTTTTTACTTGCCTTACTGGATTGGCAGGTTTTGATAAAACTGAATACTATGAAATTAAACAAATTCAAGGCTGGACGATACATGTCAATAAGGACTTGATCGCCGAAGATAAATTGTGCAGCGATACTCTGGAGCTTCTGGGCCATCGGCTTTTTGAAGTTAAGCGGGTTTTGCCGGAAAAAGCATTGCAAGAGATGCAGAAGGTTCCGTTCTGGGTTGAGCTTAAAGATAAAAAACCAAATTCCTGTGCCTGCTATCATCCCAGCCGGCAATGGCTGATTAATAATGATTATAATCCAGAAAAAGCCAAATCAGTGGAGATCAGCAATGCCAAAAATTTCCTGGCATGGTCCAAAGCCCAGCCTTATATGGTTTTGCATGAATTAGCCCATGCCTATCATCAGCAGGTGGCAGGCCATGGCAATAAGCAGATCAATGATGCCTATAAAAAAGCTGTTGCCAGCAAGAAATATGAAAAAGTATTGCATATCAATGGCAGGGACCAGAGGCATTATGGCTTGAATAATGACAAGGAGTATTTCGCTGAAGCGACTGAGGCTTATTTTGGCGTTAATGATTTCTATCCTTTTGTCAAATCCGAACTGAAAAGACATGATCCCGATGCCTTTGCGGTGATTAAAGAGGTCTGGAAATAATAAGCCGGTTTATTATCATCAAATAAGGGGGAGTCTTTGTCTGAGGGGAATTTTTGATTTTCTGTAACATTTTATCCATAAGCAGGATAAGCTTCCAGCTTGTCCCCAGAGTGCGCAGGTTAGATAGAAAACCTTTTTCCCTGGCCGATCATTACGCATTATTTCACTTATCAAATGGACTCAGTGGATAAATGAAAAACTAAATGTTAAAATTACATTTCCTATTGTAGCTGCTAATGACACCGTTGCCATGAAGCATGGCAGATATCAGCAAAACAAGGGTCAATCCCCTGCCGGTTGGCCTGAAAATGAATTGATTGGCTTGCTGAATTGTTATTTATTATAATAAACCTCTAGTGGTTGGGCTTTTATTGTTTTAGTCTGACCATTAGGGGTTTTTATATTTTGAACAATAAGTAAGTTTGCTTAATGATTGTTCAAAACTATTAAGTTATGGTGGCTTTCTGCTTTATAGCTGATCGAGTTCTTTCTGGCACATCAGCCTTTGGGATTCTTCGCTGAGTTTGCCCAGGGCATTGGCAAGATGGATTTTTGCCTGTTCGGGCCGTTTTAAGTAACGGCTGTAAACCAGGCCCAGCATCAATTCTACCTGTTCTGTAAATGGATAGCGGCTGTGGCTTTTCAGGAAAATCTCATAAGCAATAGCGGCGTATTCATAACGGCCAATTTGTACAAAAGTATTGGATATGTCCAGATGCTGCTGTTGGGGCAGAACATGGGTATTGTCCAGCTGAAGCAGCTGAATATATTTTTCACAGGCGACAGGCAGCTGATTAGCATAGAACGCCTCTGCAATCTGGGCGCGAAGAGCGGTGATCTTTTCCTGATTGGGATTTACATACTCAGAGTCGGTGACTTTGACATTGACTTTCTGGCGCATTTTCCCTGCCGGATCATAAGGATTATAATCTTTAACCGTTGAGTGATAATTCTGCCTTTGTCGCCACCGTTTAATGAGTGCCCAAAGGTCATAATGACTATGAGGCAGCAGCTTCAGCGACAATAATATCAATGGTATGGCCACCCCGATAGCATATCCGGCTAAATGGGCATTATAAGCGACATTTCCTCCACCATAAAGTTTAGGCTGTAGTACATTATCGAAAATGATCAGCTTAAATAATATGAAGTATAAGGCTGGTACTTCCATCGTACCTATGAAAAACAGCATATAGACAACGTGAATATAGGTTTTGGGGAAAAGCACCATGTAAGCACCTGTGACAGCAGCTACCGCACCGGATGCACCCAAAGCAGGATTGACCGAAGTGAGCATGTGTCCCATATCGCTGAACATCGCGCTGGCCAGATAAAATATGATATAACCCACATTGCCAAGCTTGTCATTGACATTATTGCCAAAAATATACAAAAACAGCATATTGCCCAGTACGTGCATCCAACTGCCATGCAGGAAAGCACTGGTAATGAATTGGTAAAATTTGGGATCGGTAGGGTGTGACATATAAGCATCAAATGCCCAGGTGCCATGTTCGCCAGGGGCGCCGGTGTACATAAATATCAAGATGTTCAGAGCAACAAGTGCCTGGTTAACCCGGGGTTTGCTACGCAGGGGGTTGTCGGTTCCTATGGGTATTATCATATCTAGTCCTGGTTTTCCAGTTATTATTAAATTAATATATTATAATTATCGGTTATAATAAGCCGTTTGGTCAAATATAGTTATGCTATTGTAGCGTTTTAGCAGACAATGGCAAGCCAAAGCTTAAAATGCCCGATTCAGAGATTGACAATAGAGGATTTTTGTGATAATTTTAATCTCAGACATAGAGGTCTGTAAATACATATTAAGATGATGGCATGGCCATTGATTAGGAGCAGTTATGTTAAGATATGATAAAGGTTTATTAGTGATTTGTGCTGTTTTGTTTGGTGCTATGGTCTCTATAAGTGATGCCCAGACAAATAGTTCCGGCGATCCATTGCCCACCCGAATGGATAATGCCAGCGGTACGGTAAGTACCCAGAAGGCTAATGTTTCACAAGTTGATAAAACAGTAGTATCTAAGCCTTTGCAAATTGAAACTGCATCGGTTGCTTATCTGGGCCAGATCAGTGGCAATGATGTTAATTTGCGGAGCGGGCCAGGTGCCGCTTATTATGATATTCTCAAATTAGTCAAGGGAACCGCCATTGTGGTCGTTGAAGAGCAAAAAGGCAATAGCAACTGGGCTAAGATATTGCCAGTTGAAGGTTGTTTCAGCTATATTTCTAAACAATATGTTAATGTCAGAACGATAGATGTCGCAATTGAAGCTACTGATGAGCAAGAAGAACAGAGCGAAACTAAGAAAATAGGTGTTGTTACTGGTAATAATGTTCTCGTTCGCGCAGGCAGCAGGATTGTACCACCGATTAATGCTCGCCAGGTTCAGTGTAAACTCAATTATGGTGCTAAAGTTGAGATCATCGGAGAACGTGACAATTTTTATAAAATCATACCACCGGCAAATTGCTATTTCTGGGTATCGCTGGATTATGTCCAAAAGGTTAAGGCTTTAACTAAAGAGGATATGAAGGATTTCATCGGGGCAAAACTTACAACTATTACAGTATCAGATATTGAAATCGTTCCGGTTGATAATAAAATTCTCAACAGCCAATATCAGACCTATCGTAATCTTGTGAAAATGTTAAGCGAAGAAACAAAAATGCCTTTGGGCCAGCGCAATGTTGCTGAGCTTAAAGAACAGTTTGCGAATTTATTAAAGAATGCCGAGTCGGAATCTCTTAAGTCGGCTTGCAAAGCTTATGTATTGAGAATTGAAGCTCAGGAATCGGCCCAGAAAGATTATTTCCAATCTATTGATGATACTAAAAAGCTGCGCGACGCACTGGAAAAACTTGATGAAATGGCTCGCAAGATCAAGCTGGAAAGTGGCATTAGTGCTGATGGACAACAGCGCGTGGTCAAGGGTAAAGTAACTCGTTCTTATGTTTTTGACAAGTCTGCTCAGACCCGTCGCTTTAAAATCGTTGATGCGGATAATCTTTTTGTTTGCTATGCGGTAGCGGCCAATGCCAATGTTGACCTTTTAGTTTATCTTGACAAGGTAGTTTCTCTGACTGGGGTGGCCAATTACGATGCGACAGCTGATGCAGACTTGCTGACAGTAACAGCAATTAACGGCGAACAGACAGGCCAGCCAGAAGAAAAAAAAGAAACTGAAGCAGTTGAAGATAAGTAAAGTTATTTCTATACATATAAAGCCCGGTGATTTTATGATTGCTGGGTTTTTTTGTAGCTTATGTGGAAAGAGGGTGAGGAAATGAAATTCAATAAAATATTAAATTTATGTTTAGGTTTATTAATTTTATCAACAGTTGGGTCAACTTCATATAGCCAAATAGTTGCCTGGGATCATCATTTTATCGTTGATTCCCAGATAAGCAATGTAATGGTCGAAGCTACTATCATGGGACAAACCGATCAGGACAACTCGGCCGTAGTTGGTTGGATTGATGTCGATTTGCCTGCTGGTAACGGGCCAATTTCCATGATTCACGTAAATGATCTGGCGATTGATCTGGCTGAGCAAATTGAACTGAATTATAGATGGGTCTTTTTAACTGGGCAGGTTTCCAGCACTGACCTTGGCATTGATATGGCTCAGGCCGGCTCTATTGGTTTAGTCAATGAAATTGGTCAGTTCACTCAGGTTGAAAATATATTCACAGGCCGCGGCAGTATGGCCTACGACATGCCTTTTGCTAGTGGACAGGTTGCTTTGGCTGAAATGGACCCAATCACATCTGATTTTGCCGGGGTAATAACTCAGCAAGACACCGTGCTCAAACTGGAAATGTCAATTGACCTTGAATTTCCACTTATCTTAGATGGCAGCGATATCGGTACTGCCAGGATAACCGGTACGATTATTGCTTATGCTGATATTTACTGGACCAGAGCTGATTTTAACAGTGACAATAGCATTGATATTTCTGACCTGGAAATCTTTCTGAGCCATTGGCTGACTTCTGGTCAGGATATAATAGCCGACATTGCCCCCCTGGAACCTGATGGTGTGGTAAACTTGTTGGATATGCAGGTTTTTGCCAACAGTTGGTTAAGCGGTTATGATGTCAGCCAGTAAAAAACTATTATTTCTCTGAATCTTCTTCGGGCAATTTTTCAGGTCGGATTTTCTTCCAGTATTTTTCGGCGATGAGCAGGTGGTCTACATAGGCACTATCATCGGTTGTTGCCCCGGCAATTAAAGAAATATTTTCCAGTTCCGCAAGGATTTTCTCAAAAGCTTCCTGGACTTCTTCATTGAGCTCATGATTATCCAGAAATCGGCGTATACGCTCTTTCGTAGCGATATACATCATAATATTATTTCTAAATTCATCGTCAAGCCGCCACAATCCAAAAAAACTATCGATAGATTTAATGTATTGATTCAGCGAGAGGTTGCCTTTTGATCTGTCAAACATGATACACCTTTTAATTATGATATGGGGGTAGTTTTTTGTTCTTTCAGATATTTCTGAATATTGCTTTTTTCAATTTCTTCCATGTATTTACGTTTATTCAGGAAATGCTGATATTTTTCAATCTCAGCTTTGTTCCAGGCATTGGCTTCGGTATAGTCGCCGCAATAGGGCACCAGTAGATCAATCCAGCAGGCCAGCTTATCGAGTTCTTCTTTGCTGAGTTTGACTTTTTTGTGACTTTTTCCCTTGGCAAACATTTTGATTATTTCACTTTTGGCAGCACCAGCGAGGTAGGGCTTGAGCATAGATGGTGCTGACTGGACATTGTGCCAGTTAACTATACTGTTTGGTTGTCCATTTCTGGTTAGATTCACATAAGATTGCGACCATTGACGTTTTGCCTTGGTATCCACAACAGCGGTATTTAAAAGACTGAATGGTTTTTTCTTTTCACCGGTGTGACAGCGTATGCAATTTTGATCTAAAATTGGCTGAATTTCTTTGGCAAAGCTAAAGCCACGGGTCGGCCCATAGAATGGCTCCAGTTTTTGAGGCCCTTTGCGGGTTGCAATTGCTTTGCCCATCCCCGGCGGCGGGGTTCCATTTTTGTCTTCGTGGCAACCGACACAGGAAAACATTTCCCCCGGCTGTAAGGTCGACCATGATCGCATGGTCTGAACCGCATGACCATTGGCATCAATGGCCTGGAAATATACCGGCGTGCGGGCCGGGACAGAAAAGCTGGCTGAACCATCGGCATATACTTCTGCATCGCCTAAAACTGTTTTGACATCCCATGCACCATTATCAATGGCAATGGGAGTGCTGACCAGGGCGCCCCCAGCTTCGCCACGGTTTCCGTTATTGCCTACCCCGGCGGCTCGGTAATCTATTGCGATAACCCTTAGCTTTTTAATTGTTCCACGTTTGATACCCTTTAGGCCTGGCCCCTGGTAGATATCTTGAATGAAATACATTCCTTCTTTTTTGGTATAGTCAACCTGCGAAGGAATTATATGAGGTTTATTGCGTGTAGTTAGCGGCACTGCATGATTACATGATACTTTTGAATCATAAGCCAACAGCTCACGATTACCATCAATATCCATATAATACAGGCCATATGGCAAAAGCCAGTGACGCTGAGTAGTCTGAGGAATTGGCGTATATGTAACTAAAAATTCTCTTTCATTTAATGGATAAGGATACTGGAACTGCTCGCCGTGCTGGCCATACTGATCAATACGTGCAGCTTCGGTTTTACGGACTGGAGCGATTAAGGTAACACCATCGGCTTCCTGGCGGCCTTTGGAGGTATCGATAATGCCAAGTTTGCCGCGTTGGTTAGTATGATGACCGGTCATGATGCCGATGACTTTTTGGGTGCCGGGGATGCCGCGAGCATGGGCAATGGTCGTTGGAAACCAGGAGTTATTGCCATAAAATTCGGTTTGAGCGGTGCCGTCAGGGTTCATCTGGAACAATGGCTGAGGATAAAGCTGGCCGCGGTCATTGTAATCCCAGCGGGTGTAGATGACTTTGCCATCATCCATAACTGTGGGAAAATTGGTATGAACCTGATCAAAAGATAAACGCCGCAGGAATTTGCCATCTTTATCACAGGTATAAAGATTACTGACTTCGGTCCACCAGCAGTCTACGATCTGGACACAGCGGGTAGAATTGAAAATTATATCGCCATTGGGAAGATAAATACCTTCATAGTCGGCAAATCCCAGCCCATCGGTTAATTGACGGGTTTGGCCGGTTGGAACATTATATTCGTAGAGATGATAATCATCCTGAAGATCAGATTTCTTCCAGGAAAATAAAATACGTTGGCCATCGGCGCTGACATCGGGGTCACGGATGACCCCATCGGCATCTTCGATGATAGTGGTGACTTTACTGTTGATGCCATCGAACTCTAGAATGCACAGAGAGCTGCCCGGATGGAAATTGCGTTCAGACTGAGCGTCACTTTGGGCTTCGGTATAGGCATAATGAGAGCCGCCGAGGCGATGATGTTTTACGAAAGCGATTTTAGAAGCCTGGTTTTTAATAACCTGCAGGCGTTTATCGCGACGAGCCTGACAGGCGTTTTTGTATCTGAATAGCCAGGGCCCTTTGCTTTTGAAGGCATCGGTCTGGATTTCATTTAAGACTTTGGTTTGTATTTTTTGTTGAATTTCAGCGACTTCATGATCACTGGCGATAAAATATTTCCAGTAATCGTTACCTCCATCCTGAATGAACCAGTCAAACTGAATCGGGTGGCTCTGCCATAAAGGTTTGAAGGCTTCAAAGCGTTTTTGCGGGCTATCAAGATCTGCCGGTGACAGCTTTGTACGCTGATCTGTCATGGCCCTGCTCCAGGAGATTTCATTTGCCTCAGCGAGGCAAAGCTGAGCTATAAATATAATTAATATCGCAGATATTGTTGAAAGTTTCATCAAAGTTCCTCTTTAGCTGAAACCAAAAGGGCAGTCCATTGGGTGTTTTTGACATATTAACGTTGGTATTATTTATTTAATGAACAAAATCAGCAGATTATTTTAAAATTTACTATATTAATAGATCAATTGCCACAAAAAAATCTCCCTTACGATGATGTGAGCAAGTTTATTTGGTGGAAAACCTAAAGTCATATTCAATATACACTTAACAAATGACTCACGCTATAATTAGGCCTTCCGGGCTTGTAGTCACCAAATAACCATAAAAAAACCAGCCCAATCAGTGATAATCAAAAACCAATTGCTGCAAAACAGGCTCTGCCAGCTTAAAAAACCACAAAACCATTTAAGTAATCATTAGCTCTTGCCCAATCAAATCCACGAAAATCCGCTCAATCCGTCAAAATCCATGTGCTATTCTTATATTTTTTCTGCCACTAAAAAATCTCACTCACACGATGATGTAGGTAGAGGCTATAGAGTAATTTATTTCTTGACTATAATACGCCTGTTACTTACTATGATTTACTAAAATGGTATTGTTTTGGTAAGTAATAAAAATGTTGGTAGTGAGCCGGAAATATTTCATAACGTTTTGTGTACAATTGGTATAGCCAGACGGTCTGTTTATTTATGGGCTTTTGCATTAAAAGGCTTACGCAAAATTCAATACTTACACCTGATTTTTCTATGAGGTGTTTTTAGGTTTTTATTTCAAACGGATTAGTTACCAGTTTTATAAACAGGAGAAACCGATGTTGATTAACAGGGAAAATAGGGAAGGCTACCAGCTTTCAGGCAAGAATAGTTCGAAATTTTTTATGAATGCCATCCTGATTGCATGTTTTTTATGTATGGTTACCGGTGAGGGCCAAGCTGGACAGCCACAGGCTACAACTTTTGCCCAGCGTGACCAGGCATTTACTAAAAGGCTACGAATGGATAAAAAGGGATTATTCAGTGATTTGGAATTTCGTTGTGTTGGCCCGGTGGTTATGAGTGGTCGGGTTGTTGATGTTGAGCCGGTGCCTGATGAACCTTATTCCTTTTATGTGGCCTATGCAACTGGAGGCCTGTGGAAGACCGAAAATAATGGTATGCGGTTCAAACCTGTTTTTGAAATGCAAAATGCAGTATCTATTGGTGATATTGCGGTAGACCCTAAATGTCCTGATACTATCTGGGTTGGAACCGGGGAAGCTAATTCAGCGCGGAGTCATTACAGCGGTACCGGTATATTTAAGACAACTGATGGCGGAGAAAACTGGCAGTGCATGGGCCTGCAGGAAACCCATCATGTAGGAAGAATTCTGGTTCATCCTGATGATTCAAATATTATTTACGTCGCGGCGATGGGGCATTTATATACGGAAAATCCAGAACGCGGTGTATTTAAAAGTAGCGATGGCGGAGAAAACTGGCAGAAGATATTGTATCTTAATGATAAAACCGGGGCTATTGATATAATTTTTGACCCGTCAAATCCAGATATTATTTATGCAGCTATGTGGCAAAAGGTACGCCGAGCCTGGAATATTGATGAGTGTGGCCCCGATAGCGGGATATATAAAAGTACCGATGGCGGGGAAAACTGGAATAAACTAGATAGCTTTCCGCAAAATAAGTATATTGGTCGTATAGGTTTAGCTGTGGCACCAGGTAATCCAAAAGTTGTTTATGCTTTGCTGGATAATCATAAACCCAAGCCCCAGGAAGAACAATTGGGTAAAGCCTTAATCAGTGTAAAGAAACTGGCATTAATGACCAGGCAGGATGTTCTGGATGTCCCGGAATCGGAGTTGGAGAGCTTTATTCGTCGGGCCAGACTTCCAAAAGTCCATACCGCAAAAGAAATTCGTCGTCAGCTGACCGAAGATGAAATAACAGTTAAGGATTTATATGATTATCTGGTGCGGCTGGATTCAGAAGCGATTATTCCTGAAACTTACGGTGCCGAAGTTTATCGCAGTGATGACAAAGGAGATTCCTGGACGAAAATGAATCTTACCTATCTGGATTCTATGTATAACATAGCAGGTTATTATTTTGGTCAGATTCGCGTTAGTCCAGATGATGAAGACCGGATTTATATTATGGGCGTACCATTGCTTGCCTCCGCTGACGGTGGCAGAACCTATGAATCTATCGGCAAAAGCAATGTTCATGTCGACCACCACGCATTATGGATAGACCCGGCTCATCCAGACCACATTATCAATGGCAATGATGGCGGATTAAATATAACCTATGATGGCGGAGAAACCTGGCAGAAATTAAATTATGTGCCCGTTGGCCAGTTTTACGCTATTAATGTCGATATGGCTGAACCTTATAATATTTATGGTGGCCTGCAGGATAATGGAACATATAAAGGCTCCAGCCGTTCAGTTATTAATGAATCTCAACCGTGGGAGCATATCTCAGGTGGTGATGGCTTTTATATTCAAATAGCTGATGATTTTACGGTCTATGCTGGCAGTCAATGGGGTCATTATTCCCGTATGGATACAAATGGTAGACGTACCCGGGTTCGCCCGGATAGCCCAAGAATGGATGAGCCAGGTTTACGTTATAACTGGCAGACTCCCATTATGCTTTCTGAGCATAGCTCGAATGTATTATATTATGGTGCTAATCGACTGTTTCGTTCATTAGATAGAGGTGAAAATCTTAAGCCAATCAGTCCGGTGTTGACTGAACCGCAGCAGTCTGGCAATGTTCCTTATGGCACGATTACGACGATGGCAGAATCAAAACAAACCTTTGGCCTTATTTATGTAGGAACTGATGATGGCCGGGTACATATGACTGATGATGGCGGAATTAAATGGAAAGAGATTGGTAAATCTTTGCCTAAAGGCTTGTGGTGTACACGAATCGAAACATCTGCTCATACCGATGGGCTTGTGTATTTAAGTTTAAGTGCATATCGTAACGATGATTTCACTACCTTTTTATATAAAAGTAATAACTTTGGCAAAAGCTGGAAGTCTATCAAAGGCAATCTGCCAGATGAATCAGTAAATGTTATCCGGGAAGACCCAATTAACCCGAATGTTTTATATATTGGCACTGATATGGGAGTTTTTGTAACCTTGAATCAAGGCAAATCCTGGGAAGTTATGCAAAATGGTATGCCAATTACACCTGTGCATGACATGGTTGTGCATCCACGCGATAGAGAACTGGTAGTTGGAACCTTTGGCCGTAGCATATATGTTATGGATATCGAACCGATCCAAACATTGACACCTAAAATTAAGAAAGAAAAAATATATCTTTTTGAACCTGACAGAATAAGAGAATATGGCAACTATTATCGAGAACCATCAGCTATTGTACGTGATTCTAGAGTTAACCCTTTGGAAATAAAATACTGGCTTGCTAAAAAAGGCAAAGTCAATATCTCGATAAAAGCCGAAGATGGTGAAATTGTCAAAAAGTTTAAAGATACTGGGCGTGCTGGTATTAATATGCTCCAGTGGGATTTGCAAGTTGACCGTGATGTTGAAATAGAACGTCAATTAGATAAATGTGAAAAAGAAGTAGCAGAAGTTCAAAATAAGATAGAAAAATTAGATTCATCAGAACAAGAAAAAAATAAAGACGATAATGTCGCCAAACGCAAATCTTTGGTTTTAGAACTGGAAAAGAAAAAGCAGAAGCTCGATAGTATCCGCCGGGTTAAAAATGAACCTGAAACTTATGCCGATCAACCCAAACAGACACGCGATAATATGATTCAGAAAATCTATATTAGTAAAGGTAAATATACTTTGGAAATAAAATCTGGCAAGAACACACATAGCCGGGAATTAATTGTAGGCGATAGCAGCGGCAAATCTGCCAGCCGAAAGCTTGATACTGTTGATAAACGTCAGGCTGAGACTGAAAGATTATTGAAAGAATATTTGCTATTAGAAAATTAAGACGCCAGCGTCAAAAATCCCTTCCTCCCTTTGATATTGGATTCAGAGGGCGGTTTTTAGCGTGATTTTTACTTTTGGCGTGGCTATCAATTAAGGGTTTTATATGCACCATCGTTTTGCTTTTATAGTTATTATTGTGTTTTTTACGAGTTATGTTGCCGGTTCGCAGAATTTTCAATTCCGCTCAAGTACAGGGGCGTCTGTGGCCTTCAATGAAGATTGGAAATTCAGCTTTAAATATGAAACAAGGCTTAAGGAACAGGGCCGTTGCTGGTATTATGATGCTGGTGATTTGGGTTTGGCCTATTCAGGTCTACATGAAAAAATTAAAATTGGCGCCAATTGTAAATTAATTGAGCAATTTGACGATGAGCAATGGCGGAGTGAAACAAGACCTTACACTTATATAACCTATAAGGATTCCGTCAAATGTTTGGATTGGTTTAATACCACCAGGACTGAGTGTAGAATATTCGAGAACAAATCTGATTTATGGCGGGTAAGAAATAAAGCTGGCATTAAATTACCGCCAATATTTGAAAAAACAAATCTACGTCCATATTTAAGTGATGAAGTTTTCTTTAACTTTGATGGTCAGGGCTATGCTAAAAATCGTATTTATGCTGGCTGTACTTTTAATCTTACGGAAAAATTAAAAGGTGACTTCTATTATTTCTGGGAAAAAGAAACCGCTTCTGCTGGTGGCCAAGAATTGAATGTCGCAGGGCTTAAATTAACTTATTATTTCTAAACTATCGCAAAATATAAACATGAAAGGTTTATTATGATTTATTTTGTCTGCATTTTTATATATCTTATGATTCTGGCCGGAATTGGTATTGTTAAGTCCCGACAGGTCAAAAGTCAGGATGACTTTGCTGTCGCTGGCCGAAGCCTTTCGCCCTGGGTAATGGTTTGCACGATGTTATCGGTGTGGATCGGAACTGGCTCGATTGTGGGAAATGCAGAAAAAACCTATCAAACTGGAATGGCCGCTTTAATCTTACCAATCGGTTCGATGTGTGGTATGATTCTTCTTGCTTTGATTGCTTCAAAGGCGCGTAATATCGAAGCGACGACAGTGCCTGAAATTATTGGCAGAAGATTTGGCGTTCAAGCACGTATTTTAGCGGTTATTTCTCTTACAATTGCTTATATGGTTATTGTCAGTTATCAGTTTAATGCTGGTGGTGCCGTTATCGAAGTCATAACAGGTAATAAAACCCCTGTTGCAATTAATAATGATACATCTGTAACTGGATGGCAACTTAGTAAAGGTCGGGTGGTATATTCTAGTCTGGAAGATCAGGAACAAGTTGTTCAACTTAGCTTTGTACCTGCCGATGCTGATGCTGAACCTTTCACATTCACTGTTGAGGTATTGTCGGCTGATAAGATAGTATCAGGATTGGCCCCAGTGAAAAAGGATAATTATAAGAGAATCAAGCAAGGTCATTATACGCGAATTATTCCTAAGGTAAATCTACAATCCGGAGCTGTATATCATGTCGTGAATTTGCCGGAAATAGGGCAACTGAACATTGTCGAACCGAAAATTACAGCTAAGACCGCAACTATCATAGCTGCTATTTTTATTGTTGGTTTTACCATGTTGGCAGGCCTGAAAAGTCTGGCATCTATGGATATTCTTACCGGAAGTATTATCTTATTATCGATGCTTATTGCCGTGCCGATTTGCTTGTATAAAGCTGGCGGCTTTGAAGGTATGCAGCATGCCTTTACTGCCATGGGTGATCGAACCGAACACATGAAATATTGGGGGGTATATTCTCCGGTGCAAATAATTAATTTCCTTTTGCCAACATTTTTGTTGATATTAGGAGATGCAAATATGTATCAGAGGATTTTCGCCAGTCGATCAGCCAAGGGAGCTAAAACAGCGGTTACCTTTATGATATTCGCATCCTTTTTCATTGAATCGATGATTATTGCTTGTGCCTGGATAGCATCAAGCATGACACCTGATCCGGAAAATGGAAAATATATTTTAATATATATGGCTCGTAATTATCTTCCATTGGCCTTGGGGTGTTTATTTATGGTTACAGTTGTTGGAATCATTATTTCAACGGCCAATTCTTTCCTCTTGGTGCCAGCAACCACCTTTATGAAAGATATATATATGAATCATATTAATCCTAAAGCGAAAGAAAAACATATCATTTTTCTTAGCCGGCTGATGGTGGTTATATTTGGTGTTATTGCTTATATTGTTTCGATGGCTTTTTCCAAATCAACCGGATTTTTCGAAAAGGCTTTATTTGCATTTACTATTTATGGTGCTTCAATAACACCCAGTCTGGTAGCGGCCCTTGTCTGGCCCAAAGCAACAAAAGCAGGGGCGATCACTTCAATATTATCCGGAACAGCCGTTGCTTTGCTTTGGGGGCAATTGAAACTTCCAGAGTCGATTTCTGATCTTGATGCTGTTTTGCCAGCGATATTAATTTCGGTTCTATCTCTTGTTGTGGTCAGCCTTTTAACATACAAACCCGATATTCAAGAATCGGTAGCAGCAGAATAACAAAAGGAAATACAAATGAGCAATCTATTTGATGCTAATATATATATTGAAAGACGAAAAGCTTTAGCCCAGCAGGTAGGCTCTGGTGTCATTATCCTGCCCGGTAATAATGACAGCCCTATGAATTATGGCGATAATATTTATCCTTTTCGTCAGGACAGTACATTTCGATATTATTTTGGCCTTGATATGCCAAATCTGGTTGGGATTATTGACATTGAGAATGGCAGGGAGATGATATTTGGCGATGATCCATCGGTAGAAACCATTGTATGGATAGGCTCACAAATTCCTTTACAGGAAAAATGCCAAAGTATAGGTATTCAGGAATGTTTGCCACACAATAAAATATCTTCAATATTAGCTAATATTACCGCCAACGGCAGGCCAACGCATTTTCTACCTCAGTATCGAGCTGATATTACTATTATGCTTAGTCAATATTTTGGTGTTGAAGTATCGAAAATTGCTGATAATGTTTCCGAAACCTTAATAAAAGCAGTTGTTGATCAACGTTCTATTAAGTCTGACTTAGAAGTTACCTGCATCGAATCAGCATTGGATATTTGCCACGATATGCACGTGGCGGCTATGAAACATGCCCGACCAGGAATGTATGAAAGAGAAGTCGTAGGCATCACAGAAAGTATCCCGAGATCTCGTGGTGTTCAATTGTCATTCCCTACAATTTTTACAATTAATGGCCAGACTCTGCATAATCTTGAATATAACAATAAAATGCAGGCCGGCGATATAGTAATTCATGACTCCGGCTCAGAAGATCCTATGGGCTATGCTGGCGACATAACCAGGACAATTCCCGTTGGTGGGAAATTTGATTCGTTCCAAAAAGATATATATAATATCGTTCTGGATTCTCAGATGAAAGCTATTGAGGCTATCAAACCTGGCATCGAATTCCGAGAAATTTATTGGCTGGCAAGTCGAATACTGGTTGATGGCTTGAAAGATCTGGGTCTTATGCAAGGTGATACCAATGAAGCGGTCGCAGCTGGTGCCCATGCTTTATTTTTCCCTTGTGGTTTAGGCCATATGATAGGTTTGGATGTCCATGATATGCAAGGTTTGGGTGAAAACTATGTTGGCTATACCGAGAAACTCAAACGCAGCGAGCAATTTGGCCTGCGGTCATTACGTCTTGCTCGGGCATTAGAGCCTGGTTTTGTTGTAACTGTTGAGCCGGGAATTTATTTCATTCCTGAATTGATAGATCAATGGCAATCTGGTAAAAAACATCTGAATTTCATCAATTACTCTAATGTAGCAAAATATAGAAGTTTTGGTGGTGTTAGGATTGAAGATGTCGTTTTGGTCACATCTGATAGTTACCGGGTTCTGGGCAGGCCGATTCCGAAATCAATTGCTGATGTACAGAAGATTTGTTGTTCTTAGTCGACGTTATTTGCTTGATAATGATGGTTTTCTCATTTATTTGAGATTACCATTTTTTTTTAACCAGAAAACAGCACAAATAGCCAGGAATAGTTTTTTCATCATATAACCTTTCATTTCATAGTAATTCAGGAATTAAACAGT
>JAEIOG010000115.1 GCA_016342495.1 Phycisphaerae bacterium | reverse complement strand
TGAAACCACATCGCGATACCAATTATTATAAATTGCTTCACTTGGCGAAAATGTTAAGTTAAATGTAACAATCTCAAGCACGAAGCAAAAAGTTGTAGGCGACAACGGAGCCGGCAAAAAACTACAAAACCAACAACAATCCAGCCGCACGCTTAGTGCGCTCTTTGCCCTGGCTTTGCTCCATCGTCTGGGCTAAATACAAATACTTCTTCGCCACCGGGTCCAGCGGCACAAATCATCCCTTCAGACATTCCGAACTTCATTTTGCGTGGCTTCAAATTGGCCACCATCAAAACATTTCTCCCAATCATTTTCGCCGGGTCATATGCTTTACGAATCCCCGCTATCACCTGACGAGTTTCTCCGCCTAAGTCAAGCTTGAACCGCAGTAGCTTATCTGCTTCTTCGATTATTTCACATTCCAATACTTTCGCAACTCGCAAATCAACTTTCATAAAATCATCAAAATCGCATTCGGCGGCGATAGGATCTTTTTCTAATTCGGTTTGTTCTTTTGGTTCTGATACTTCCTGGTTTTGTTTGGACTCTTCTACCATGGCTTCTACTTTCTTAGGGTCTATACGTTCTATTAAACGTTGGAATTTTCCAATTGTATGATTTTCAATTAAATTCTGACTATCGTCCCACTTTAAAGGGTCAATATTCAATATGCTTTCGATCTTAGCAGCATATTCAGGCAAGATCGGTTTCAAATATGTTGTAATAATCCGAACAGCGTTCACTGTCGCAGTTAAGGTCTCAATTGCGTGCCCCGCATCTTCTTTAACTGCGGCCCATGGCTTACGCTCGTCAACATAGCGATTGATACTGTCGGCCAAACCACAAATAGTTCTTATTGCCGCGGCATACTGACGTTTCTCAAATAGTTCGGCAATTTCTTCACTGGCACTTTGTAAAGGCTTTAACAATTCACGAGCCCCATCACTTAAAGCACCAGCTTTGCTATCGAAATTCTTATTGAGCATCTGCACACTGCGCGATGTCAAATTAGCAATTTTACCAACCAGGTCACTATTGACCCGTGCGACAAAATCTTCCAGATTCAAATCAATATCTTCTAATCCATCGCTCAGCTTACAAGCATAATAATAACGCAGATAAGTCGGATCCAGATTGTTCAAATATGTTTCAGCACTGATAAATGTCCCTTTGGACTTACTCATCTTGGTGCCATTAACTGTCAAAAAGCCATGAATCGCTAATTGTGTTGGCGTATTGAATCCAGCCCCCATTAACATCGTTGGCCAAAACAGTGCATGGAAATATGTAATATCTTTTCCAATAAAATGATGAATCTCAGCGTCAGGATTTTTCCAGTAATCTTCAAAGTTCAAACCATTTTCTTTGCAATAGTTCATCGAGCTTGAAATATAACCAATCGGTGCATCAAACCACACATAAAAATATTTATCAGCTTCACCTGGAATATTAAAACCAAAATAAGGACCATCGCGAGAGATATCCCAATCTTTCAATCCAGTCTTAAACCATTCCATCAATTTATTATAAACCTGCTCATGGACATGGCCTTCGCTGAGCCACTGTTGCAAACGATCTTCAAAATTGGAAAGCTTGACAAAATAATGCTTGCTTTCACGTTCAACCGGCTTTTCGCCGCAAACGCTGCACTTGGCATTTTTTAATTCTGTTGGAACATAAGTGCCATGGCAAACTTCACAAGTATCGCCATATTGGTCTTCAGCACCGCATTTTGGGCAAGTACCAAGAATAAATCTATCCGGCAAAAACATCTTATCATTTTCACAATAAGCCTGCTTGACATCACGAGTAGTGATATGGCCGCCATCGTTTAAGCTATTAAATATGTATTCTGCAACCTGACGGTTGTCATCTGAATTGGTCGTACAATAGCTGTCAAACTCAATCCCAAACCCCGCAAAATCACGGGCGTGTTGACCATGCATATCCGCTATCAGCTTTTCTGGCGTAATACCTTCTTTACGCGCTCGAATCATAATTGGCGTGCCATGGGCATCGTCAGCGCAACAGTAAATACAATCATTGCCACGCAGCTTCTGGAACCGCACCCACATATCAGTTTGCAGATACTCAACCAGATGGCCAATATGAATCGATCCGTTTGCATAAGGCAACGCCGCTGTAACTAATATTTTTCTACTCATCTATCCACTTTCTATTTTATTCAAACTGACCGGAAACTATATACAAATGCATTTTCAGTAAAGATTTAAATATTATTTTAAATTAGCATTTACCGCAGGTAAATACCGCAACTTTTCACTTTTAACTTTCAATTGGCCCTTCTGGCTTATTCTCCGACCCTGACCCTTTATCGCCACCATCACGATTATTCCTGTTGCGATTATTTGGTCTTCTACGCCGCCGGGGCTTGCGATCATCTTTCTCACCTTGTTCTTTTTGTTGACCTTCACCAGATTGCTCTTTAGGTTTTTCCTGTTGGCCTGCACTGCCTTGGCCCTGTTGACCTTGATCTTCATTATTTCTATTACGAGGCTTGCGACGACGGCGACGACGTTTTTTGGTTTCTTCTGGTTTTTCTACTTCTGCTTTAGAACTTTTTTCATCTCTCTGGTCGCCCTGACTTTCCTGCTTTGTTTCAACTGCATCATGATGATTACGTCTTTTAACCGCCTGTTCTCTGGCTGCCTGCTTTTCAGCTGCATGACGCTCCGCTGCCTGTCGTTTTTCTTCTCGACGACGAAACTTCTCATGGCGTTCATTTTCGTCTTCCATCGCTTGTTGCTGTTCTTCTGGCGTTGGCTTATAATTCTTCTCCAGAATATCATCAACAGGCACTGTTAAAATCATGCCATTTGGACGGCGAAGCGTTACCATCTGAGTAATGACCTTACCTTCCAATACCGTTCCATAACCATCTTCAATCTTCACCGTGCTATTACGCTTTGGCAATCTTTTATTGAAAACTGTATATACCTCGTCTTCATAACGCAGACAACATTTCAATCTGCCACAACGTCCCGAAATCTTTGCCGGATCCAGTGTTGCCTTCTGCAACTTCGCCATTCGCATATTCACTGGCGCCAAAACTTTCAAAAATGTTTTACAGCAACATTCTCGACCGCAAGTCTCAAAGTCTGCTACTAATTTGGCTTCATCACGAGCGCCAACCTGTCGCATCTCTATCCGGGTTTGATATTGACTTGCCAACTGCTTGACCAGGTCACGGAAATCTACCCTGCCTTCTGATAGAAAATAAAATATTATCCGCTCACCACCAAACAAATGTTCAGCGTCAACTAGTTTCATATCAAGATTATTTTCATTTACCAATTGTTGGCAAAACTTCATTTCATTGCGAGCGTCCAGGTCCAGATGATGCTGGTCATGGATATCCTGAGCTGTGGCCACACGCAGGACCCGACCCTGTCGATATATCGGATAATTCTCTCCCGTTGCATTGCAATATTCATCTATTTGTTCGGCGTTTAACGAAACTGTCCCTTTTTTGTGGTTCAAGGTCGTCTTGATTATCTCCCCTAACTCCATGCCCCGTTCAGTATTAACAATCAAATGAGTTACATCATAGGGTATGCCAGGAAGTTTATGACGAAAATAACCCAATCCGTTCATTTTGCCATAACGAACCAAAAGATATTTATTTGACTTGAATTCTTTGGCCTTATGCTCATGATGAATTTCATGATGCTCTTGATGACCATGGCTTTCCTGATCCTGAGTTTCTTTATTAATATCTGTCATATTTTATTCCAACCGCCTAAACGGATTTATTATTATTGTATAATTTAAGCCTAACCAGCATTAAATCAAAATTTGTAACACTTTAGCTATCTAAAACTACTCGCAGGTAGGGTGGTTCATACCGATTATTGCATATTGCTTCATTTGAATAAAATAATACCAAAATGCTAGTCTTGGCTGTGCCGTAAAGCTTCTTGTAATAAAAAACGTCGCAAAGCGACCCCACAACTTTTCACTGTTAGTTTTTAACTATTAACTTTTATCTATAGCCTATACAGTCTAACAAAAGTGACTCAAATGTCAAAGAAGCATTTGCGTTGGCATTTAGCCGATTTTCCGTCTCGGCTACCCGCCGAATTGCCTTCTCAGCTTCGGTTGGCCCAAAACGACCCGCCAACAACTCAATCTCCCTCTCTTGATCTATGCTGGATAGCCCGGCACTGTGGCGAATACTTTCGCAAAATGCCTGACTTATCATCGCCAAAAACACGCTATAGCCCCGACGAGTCGCCGCCGATGCCGAAAAACCGCTATGCAAATCAACATAAGACTTGGAAAAAGCCTTTGCCTGGTCAATTATCCAGCCCGCAAACGCCAATGCATTACTATAATCCAACTTGACTAAATGCTCGATCAGCTCGCACTTTACCGCATATAAATCCATTTCGGCCAGTTCCAACGCTAAGCCCAATTGACCATTACTAAATGATGCCCAGTATCTACACTGTTGGCTATCCATCTCCAAATGCTGATTTTGCAGAAAATTACCGACATATTCTATCGAAATCGGGTAAAACCGCACCATTTGGCACCGAGAGTGGATCGTCGTTAGCAGCTTATCGGGTCTGGCGGTCACCAATATTATAAATGTATTTTCCGGTGGCTCCTCCAGAGTCTTCAATAATGCATTTTGAGTCTGCCAGTTCATCGTCTCGGCATTGTCAATTATGAAGATTTTTGACCCGCCAAAAACCGCACTGTTGGCCGATACATCTATCACAAATTCCCGTATGACATCTATCGGCAGCGTCAATAATTGCCCTTTATGAGTCTTTTTCGTATATTTTGCCAGTTCCCGGTCTATAAAATGAATATCAGGATGATTCCCGCTGGCCACCAGATGGCAACTTTCGCAATGCCCGCAACTATCCAATATCTCCTGGTCTAACCCTGCCAGTCCTTCGGCCCCATCTAAGCCTGCCAGATTGGCAACTTTAGGCTCGCTACATAATTGCAAACCCGCCCATTGCATTGCCAGCATTGCCTTGCCAATACCTTCGGGCCCATGAAATATATAGCTGTGGGGCTGGCGGCTTGCCGCACGAGCCCGCTCAAGCTGCAATATACCCCGATTCTGTCCATAAATATCTAATATCGCCATTTATTTTCCTAATATTGGCTTTGGTGGTTTTTAATTAAAGATGGTATCGAGAACGAGCAACACTCGTTTATGCACTTCCTGAATACTTCCATTGCCATCAATTACATAAATATTTTCATATTTATCCGCCAGTTCAACATAAGCATCCCGCACCTTACGATGAAATTCATCGCCTTTGCTTTCCATCCGATCCGGATTATCTCCTATGCGGCTCATACTCCGTTCCATTGGCATATCAATAATAATAGTCACATCAGGCCAGGTCCGCTCCAGACAATGTTCGGCCAAATCCAACAGCGTCTCACGTCCAATGCCTCCCGCCACCGCCTGATAGGCATAAGTGCTCGAAACCCACCGGTCGCAAACCACACATTTCCCCTCAGCCAAAGCCGGGGCAATATGTTGACCATACAGTTGGCTGCGGCTGGCCATATACAACAACGTCTCACACCGGACATTCATCTCAGCATTGTCATTACTAAGCAAAATCTCGCGAATCTGCTCGCCGATACTGGTAGAACCAGGGTCACGAACCCCCACTACCTCAACGCCATTGCTGATCATAAGTTCTTTTAAGAGCTGACTTTGTGTGCTTTTACCACACCCGTCCGGCCCATCTAATACAATAAATTTACCTTGTAATAATTCAAATTTCATCCCGATATAATAACCAACACCCACCCCGATAGCAACGATTATTATCCCCTCATAATATGATTAATAGAATCATACATAAACAAAAAAAGAGCAACTATATGACGGTTGCTCTTTAAAGGGATCCTTAACTTAAACTATTATGATAGAGATACTTATCTCTTTTTTAATCTGCTAATAAACCCAAAACCAATTCCCAAAAGCAAAACCGTCCCAGGCTCCGGCACCGGCGTCAATAAATATGAATGCTCCTCATTTCCAATATAACCTTCAACTAGTATCTGACCAGAATCATTTATGTCATAAGCTCTTGCAAGCTCAATTACGCCACCTGCATCAATTAAATCATTCAAGTTTTGTATTCCATCTTCTTGACTCCAGACAAACGCATCTCTGCTAAGACTTAACGTACCGCCGCCAACAACCACATCATATTTATTTATAGCATAAGCACAATTTTCCGCATTCGCACCAGACAATTTATCCAGGACTACCACATCTCCAATTCCTTTCCAGATAGCTGCCTGAAATTCATACGTACCACAAGCATAACCTGATTCATTAATATCCCCAGCTCCACCAAAAGCATCACCAGAGCCAAGATCATATATTTGCTGGTTATCCCACATAACTGTATATGAATTTCCTAAAGCAACACCACTTGTCCCAACTATTTTCCCACTATTATTTACTCCCGTGGCGTAACTCCAATAATAGTCCCCATTGCCATGCAAAGTTCCCAAATCCATAAGCACTCCATTTTCCCAAAGTCCTGCATGACTATCATCAAAACTACCAATATTTCCAACAATCTGACCATGATCATTTAATGCATTTGCCGTAAAGTTTCCACCAAGAGCAATTGTAGAATAAATACCCGAACCAGCAACTGCCTGCTTCCAATAGCTCGACCCTGCCACATCATTAAGATCATTAATATCCCGGGCATAACCTTCCCCAAGCGAAACAAATCCATTAATTTCATCCCAGACAAAGGCATTACCCCCATCGTAGCCCCCGCCGACAACTTTACCATTATTATTGATAGCAGTTGCTCTTACCGCTCCAAGGTCAGTAACCTGGTATTTCACCTCCGCAAAAACAGAACCGCCAACCAGCAACACCGATAATAAAACTAACATACTTTTCCTGAACATGTTCTTTCTCCAAAATTAACATAATTAACTTTATAACCAATTCCATCATAGTATTGTATCAATTCAATAGCCCAAAAACAATATAAAATTACTACTTCGTAGAATAAATCCACATCAGCAAAAGCTGTTAATCTTGGTTTAAGCGACAATTGATTCCAAAAATCTCATAGCCAACCCCTCCCATTTATGCTAAATTAACACTAACACCAAGGTAGGATGGGCTCTGCCCATGCTGATTATTGTATTTTGCTTCACATGGCTAATATGTTACCCAAAATTCAAACCCTGCATTCGCAGAGAAAGAGCAAAAAAATGAAAGTTTTAGCAATCAATGGCAGCCCCCGCAAAGGCGGCAACACTGAAATCCTCATTAATAAAGTCTTCGAACCCCTACAAGCCGCTGGCATAGAAACCGAACTTGTCCAGATTGGCGGCCAAGCTGTTCGGGGCTGTACCGCCTGTATGAAATGTTTTAAAACCAATGACAAAACCTGCATCATCAAAAACGACCCCGTCAACGACATCATCGCCAAAATGATCGAAGCTGATGGCATTATATTTGGTAGCCCCACCTATTTTGCCGATGTTACCGCTGAACTCAAAGCCCTCATCGACCGCGCTGGCCTGGTTTGCTATCCAAAGGGCCACCTCAAACACAAAGTCGCCGCCTCTGTCGTTGCCGTCCGCCGCGGTGGCTCTATCCACGCTTTCGATACCATGAACCATTTCTTCCAAATCAATAGCATGTTTATTGTAGGTTCAAGCTATTGGAATATGGTATATGGCCGCGAACCCGGCGAAGTCGAATCCGATGAAGAAGGTATCCGTAACATGACCAACCTCGGCGAATCGATGGCTTTACTCTTACAAAAGCTAAATGCTTAACATCAAGTTGTCTTGCCACCCGTTGTTGTTTGACGGGTGGCTAGGTCTTGGAACGTCTGTAGAGACAAGGCATGCCTTGTCTCCTCCCCCCGACCGCCATTTGTGAATAAGCCATCTGTCCAACCTATAACGTGAAGCGCAAGCGCCACATTTTATCCCTAAGTAGGATAAGCTTCCAGCTTGTCCCCACAGTGCGCAGATAAAATCGAAAACCTTTTTTCTCGGCTGATCATTAAGCATTGCTTCACTTGGCTAAAGTATTACATTCAATCAGCGTCATCGGTGTTCTATACTATCTCAATCTCACAAGCCTTCCATCCAATGCCCAGCTAAATCCGCCAGGTCATCCATATCATAGCCATCTTCTTCCAGCCATCCTCTGGCCAACTCCGCCAAATCCACCAGATCAACACCATCTGCCCCGGCTATATCACCAGCAATATCAACCTGATACCACAACCGCGGATAACTCACCTTACCCGAATGCATCCGCCAAATATCCTCTTCCCCATTTTCAACCTCACCAACAAAATCCCAACCAACTCCAATTAATACCGCCGAATCCTGCAATTGAGCAGTCCCAATACCAATACCACCTGCCGAAACCGACAACCCACTAGTCTCAACATCCCAACCCGAACCCGTAACATTGCCAATATTTAACCCTACCAAACCACCGATAAAATTATTTCCTGAAACTTTTCCAATAGAATAAGTATTTAAAACCAACCCCTGACTATAGCCAATCAGACCACCAATGTATGAATCAGTTCCACTAACAGTCCCTATGGCATAACTGTTGCTTATCGTACCACTATTACTACCAGCTAAACCGCCAACGTTACGTTCACCACCTGTTACTGTAGCAGTAGAATAACTTTCATTTATTATACCACGGGCATTTGCACCCAATAGCCCACCAACATAATTATTTCCAATAATAATCCCCGCGGCATAACTTCTGATAATTGAACCACCATTATTGGCCCCCGTCAATCCGCC
The DNA here is from genome assembly GCA_016342495.1 of Phycisphaerae bacterium. GTDB lineage: Bacteria > Planctomycetota > Phycisphaerae > Sedimentisphaerales > SM23-30 > JAEIOG01. The sequence continues at coordinate 7,611 of JAEIOG010000115.1, read as the reverse complement.
AACATAATTGTTCCCACTTACATCTCCGGTAATGCAACATCTGCTAATTAAACCATAGTCGTTATATCCCACAAGCCCGCCAACATGATTTCCATTACCACCATCAACTGTAATATTCGATAATGCCAGATGGTCTATCGATCCAAACAAAAACCCGATAAAACCGACATTATCTTTATTCGTATCTATGGATAAATTAGAAACACCATAGCCATTGCCGTCAAATATACCATAAAAACCCTCTGGGATAAAAGCTTCAACGTATACTGTCCCATCAAGATCAATGTCATTTTCCAGACGATAATAACCTTGACGTAAAGCTGAATTATTTCTAAACTCCAGCATATCATTAAAATTAGCAATAATGAACGGATTATTTTCATAGCCTGTACCGTTCAGTGTAGTTACTATAAAAGCAGGCTCTCCTCCTGGGCCCCCTTGCCAGCATAGCCTAGGCATATAACCAACTTCGATACTCCAGTAATCATCCCCTGTAAATTCAAAGCCAACAAAACTATCCTGATCAGTAAGCTGGTCATTATTAAAAGCTATCCCCAAACCATTATTTGGGCCACCTAAAATATAAAAATAACTATGTTCAATTATGCCAGAACGGTTCATTCCCACTAGCCCGCCAACAAAAAGATTATTAGCATTAACAGTTGCCGTGGAATAACAATTGGTAATCGTGCCAGAATCATTTTCCCCCACCAGTCCACCAACAGAACCATTACCAAAAACCACTCCAACAGTATAGCAATTACTAATTACACCAGAATCATTAAACCCTGTCAATCCGCCAACAGAATACACTCCTCTAATAATCCCGTCAACATAACATCTAGTGATTATACCAGAATTATGCCCCGCTAATCCTCCAATATGATTTCCATTACTATTATTGAAATTAATATTTAATAATTCTAATTTATCTACCGAACCATTCAAAATACAAAAAAAACCAATACAATCCAAATTTGACTCTATGGCTAAATTTGATATGTTATGTCCATTCCCATAAAATTTACCATAAAAAATTTCTGGTATAAAAGCCTCTGTATATATTGCCCCAACAAGGTCAATATCACTCGCTAAACAATAATATCCAATACGCAAAGATGAATTATTTCTAAACTCCATCATATCATCGTAACTAGCGATAATAAAAGGATCATCCTCATAGCCACTGCCGCCCAGCGTGGTAACAACATTAGCAACAGGTGACCTGAATCCTGGACCATCCTGCCAGGAAAGCCTAGGCATATAACCATCTTCAATAACCCAATGATCTCTTGTACCATCAGAATCATCACCAGCAAAATCAAAACCTACAAAATTCTGCCGATCAATTAGTTGACTATCGTTTAAAGCTATTCCAAAGCCATTATTCGCTCTACTAAAAAAATAAAAATAGCTATTGACGATACTACCAGAGTTCTGCCCCACCGAGCCACCAACATTATCTCTATCACTGCTAACACACCCAACAGAATAACATCCTCTAATTGTGCAAGACTCATTATTTCTTCCTACCAGTCCACCAATATTGCCCCGAACACTACAAGCAGAACCTGTAGAATAACTTTCTGAGATATAACCAAACCCATCATTCAATCCTACCAGTCCACCTACATCACTTCTACCGCATACATCACCGACAGCATAACTCTTGCTAATTGTACAAGATAAATATTCCTGGCCATTTCTCCCCACTAACCCTCCGCTGTTATCACCACCACTAACAGAACCTCTGGCATGGCTGTAATGGATATGTCCATAATTACATCCTGCTAACCCACCTGTGTCACCACGGCCACTTACAGCCCCAATGGCATAACTTCTGCTAATAAAGCCATCATAACTATTGTCCCCGACCAAACCACCAACAACATCACCAATTCCAGCAACATCCCCGGTAGAATAACTATCAGTAATTTCACCACAACAATGTCCTCCAACCAGGCCACCCACATAAGTGTAGCCATTAACAGTTCCACCTGTATAGCATGTATCGATTGAACCACAATCATTACTTCCTGCTAAGCCTCCAACGTAACGATTGCCCGTAATCTTCCCATTAACATAGCTGTTACTAATTGCTTCACTTACATTTAATCCCACCAATCCGCCCACATAATCATTCCCAGTTATTATACTGGAAACCAGGCCTAAATTGCTTACCTCTGCATCAGAATCTATCCAGCCAAACAAACCTTGATAATCACCATTGGGAGCATTGATAACCAAATTAACAATAATATGCGAATTACCGTCAAATTTACCAGTAAATATCGTCCCTTGCAACCCATCCTCTTCCGATGTATCCGGGGCAATAACCGCCTGCGTGAATTCATAACCCGCAAAATCTATATCCGCTGTCATTATGAAACATCTATCATAATCATCGGTGGTATTTCCCAGATTTATCAAATCTTCTGCGGTGGCTATCTGATAGGGGTCTGCCTCGGTGCCTGCTCCGCCGGAATATTGTCCCAGGCTCATTGATTCCAACAAAAGAGAAATCATGCAACTGAATAATAGATGATTGATGCGACTAATCTGCTTTACCATAATATTTTTTTCCTGCTTACCTTTGACCAATAATTCCCGAGCAATGCCATGGCTTTAACCAAACATCATAGTATTACTTACCAATTTTGTCAAGATAAATGATATTTATATTGATCGCTTATATACTATTAAACCCTGTAGATATATAATAATAAATAACAGTTACACACATTTACTATAAAGGTTAATATGGACTTCTATAATTCAATCGCCGACAGCTACGATGCTATGACTAATTTAGCTAGCCGCCAGGAACAAATTACTGCCAACGTTGCAAAGCTAAATGACAGGTATCACCCCCAAACCTTACTGGATATACCATGTGGCACGGGGTACTTCGCAATCTCGTGGGCCTCCCATAATATTGAGGTTACCGGCGTCGATTGCTCTGAAAAAATGCTGCAAATAGCGCGCAAAAACACGCAAAAAAGTGTAAAAATCGACTGGATTTGTGCAAAAATGGAACATTTCGTGCCCGTTGCTGCCTGTCATTTTGACATGATTTGCTGCCTGGGCAACTCTATCCCTCATTTACTGGACGATATTTCACTTGATGCCACCATCAATAATTTCGTCCAGATGCTCAACAAAAATGGTACAATATTAATCCATATGCTCAATTTCCCCTTGATTTTGAGCCAGAAAAACCGCATTGTTGCCATCACTCGCAACCAAAATACCGAATTCATTCGTTTCTATGATTTTCTCCATTCCCAAATCAGCTTTAACCTGCTAAAAATCGACTGGGATGGCCAAAAATCCACCCACAACCTCACCAGCACCATCCTTAATCCTTTACATCACAAAGACTTAACAACCAGACTCCAAACTGCTGGCATCACCAACATTAAATTATACAGCGACCTGAATTTCAACAGCTTCGATCCCGATACCAGTCAATCAGTAATTATCCAGGCACAGAAATAATAAGTGTTTTTTTTGCACTTTTAAGCTATTTTGAGCTATAATTATAAGCTCTAATATTAATGTTAAATTTACATAAGTTCAGGAATAATAAATGGATAGAAACGAAATACTCAGTTGGCTCAAAGAAACCGATACCGAAAAACTTAATGAATTATGGCAAAAAGCTGACAAAGTCCGCCTCGAAAATGTAGGCCCAGAAGTTCATCTGCGGGGCCTGATAGAAATTTCCAGTTATTGTGTACGTCGATGTGGTTATTGTGGCCTCAACGCTGACAATAAACTCCAACGTTATCGTATGACTCGTGATGAAATCATCGAATGTGCTCATGCCGCAGTTGAATATGAATATGGTACGGTGGTCATGCAAGCTGGAGAAGATTATGGCCTTAAAACTGAATTTATCGCCGATATTGTTCGAGAAATCAAGAATACTACTAATCTAGCTGTTACGTTATCCCTTGGTGAAAGAATTGATGATCTGGCTATCTGGCGTGAGGCTGGTGCGGATCGGTATTTGCTCAGGTTTGAGACTTCAAATCATGAATTATATGAAAAAATCCACCCGTCATTGCCTAATCAGAATTGTGACAGATTTGAAATATTAAAAAAACTGGGCGAATTAGGCTATGAAGTGGGCAGCGGGGTAATGATTGGTATTCCGGGGCAAAGCTATGAGACTCTGGCTACAGATATTGAAACTTTTGGCAAATTTGACCTGGATATGATAGGGGTAGGGCCATTCATTTCTCATCCTGATACTATGCTTGGCAGAGAAGGCGATCAAATGAAATTGCCAGAAGGCCAGCAGGTTCCAAACACTGAAGATATGGTTTACAAAGTTGTGGCATTGACTCGTTTGATGTGTCCGCAGGCAAATATTCCGGCGACATCGGCGTTGGCGACAATAAATACTGAAGATGGCCGCGAAAATGGGCTTAATCGGGGCGCCAACATTGTTATGCCAAACCTTACCCCGGTGAAGTATCGGGCGATGTATGAAATTTATCCCGATAAAGCATGCGTTAATGAGACGGCTAACCAGTGTCGCTTCTGTCTGGCTGGTCGAATTGAGTCGATAGGCCGCACCGTGGGTCAGGGCCAGGGCGGGCGCAAAAAAATTATATGATGATTATTTAACCCAAAAGGTCGGGTAATTATATCGTTCTGCGCGCTGGGGATTCGTGCTGTTGTTTTGTAAATTCTGGCAAAACTATCAACTTTTTTATTAACTTGTAAAAGAACATCATCCCTATATATAGGATGAATATGCGCGATCGGTATGGTTTTTTTATTGGGTTGGGTTGGGGGGCTTTGATATTGGGATGGGAAGGGAGTTTTTCTTTTGGAATTTTTTTTATTTTTGGGTTTGGGGGGGATGCGCAAATGGTGGGGGTAGAGAGTAAGATAGCAACAGAGTAGGAGAGTAAGAAATAGGATACGGATTTTGACGGATCGAGCGGATTTTTGCGGATTTGATTGGGATGGAGATAATGATTATTTGAATGTTTTTTTTTGCTGGCAGAGCCTGTTTTGGGGCAATTGGTTTTTGATTATCGTTATGCGTATAGAATTGATTATCACTGATCGGGAGTGGGGGTTTTATGGTTATTGGTGGCTATAAGCCTGGAATGTCCGATTTGGGTATCGCTATCGCGATGTGATTTTATCAGCATGGGCATAGCCCATCGGACCTGCTAGAAGTCTGGAATGTGTGATTATTGGCAATGGCCATTTAGTGTGTATTGGATATGGTTTTGGGTTTGTGTTGGTGATGGTTTGATATGCTGCGGGCGATGGGTGGGTGTTAGTTGGCGATGGTGGGTTGTGGAGTTCGCTGCGCTCGTGTTTTTTTATTGGGACAGGTTTGGTAGAATATTGTGGTTGGAGGAGGAGGGGTGAAAGCCGGTGTGGGTGCGGGCAGCTGGCGAAATAATTATTGTTATTTTATAAGACATTCATTATGATAATGTGTATCGTTGTCGATAGTGTCATTAGTGGAAAGTCTTGGTATGGAAAGCTATTTTAAACAGCATGGGCAAAGTAGTTGGCCATCCTATCTGGCTGACTATGATGCAAATGCCGATGATCTGCATATAGAATTCCCATCGGTTAACAAGTTAACCGCTGCCACCCGTCGTCGTATCGAAAAAGAAGATTGTATAGCAACCACAGATAAGATAAGACGCTATTATTACGATGGTTGGAAGATGTTAGCCAGCTATAATGACAGCAATGTTGCTCAGGAAGAATATTTCTATGGTAACTATCTCGATGAAGTGCTGGCGATAAATGATGTCGCAGAAAGTGATATGTACTACCTGACTCACGATCATCTGTATAGCCCAGTAGCTTTGATGGATGACACTGGAACCATTGTTGAGCGTTACGAATATGATGCCTATGGCAAACGCCATGTTTATAGTGCGAATTTTGGGGCTCCGACTTGTTCTTTTGACAATTGTATAGCTTTTACTGGTCAGCGACTAGAAACCCTCGATGATGGTGATCTGGAAGTAATGTATTATAAGTATCGCTATTACGATGTATATACTGGTCGCTTTTTGAGTAATGACCCAGCTGGTTATGTGGATAGCCTAAGCTTATATGAATATGTCAGAAGCATGCCAACACGACTAATGGATGTATTGGGATTATGGAGCTGGAGAAAAAGTAATGATGTCTGGATAATTCAGACGATACTTAAAAATAATGGTTATATTTTTGGAACTTTTGGCTCAGCCAACAATGGAATTGATGGCAAGTACGGTATTGATTCATCACTAAAAGAGTCAGAAGCAAAAAAATTAACTTTGAATCCTAAGACTGCATCTTATACATCCAGAGCAGTATTAGAATTCCAGAGAAAACTAAATCGTCTTGGTTGCAATTGTGGCTGCCCTGACGGTTTATGGGGCCCGAAAACAACTAAAGCATTTGAGAAATGTGAAAAGGCAGATAAAGTAAAATCTAGATATGCACATCTGCGAATGGGAATTTTTGCAGGAGCTGGCATGCAATTACCTTCAAACTTAATCGAAAAACCTCTCGAAGCTCTCTGGAAATGGTATTATAATTTTGATTATAGTGATAACTTCCGCGCAAATTATGATCCAGGAATTGATATAAATTCAGGCAGCCAAAGCTATACTGGAATTCATGCTAATGAACACGACTGGACATGGGGAACTATTCGTATTTTGACAACAAATGTTGGAGCTGGGCAGTTTCACGTAGACGCTGGTTCCAAAATCATACTCGCTTGGAATACTTTTAATGTATCTGATTGGAGGTCATTAAGCAATAAAGGTTCTACATTTAAAATTGATGCTGCAGTTGTCGGTAGCGGCAAATATAAAACGATTAAAAATGCAGTCAAATATGGTGGCTCATTAAAAAATGGAAATATTAAAGCAGGTATAGATTTAATTAAAGCAATAGCTGGAAATAAAATATGGCGTGGAGTTCCTGGTCATGTTGGTTTTGATGCAAGTACTGGACTTGGAGCCTATCGAGGTGATATCGAAACAACATTTGACTCTGGTCCATTCTGATTGATTGTTAGGAATTGTAAGAATGAAAAAAAACATCTACATATGGTTGATTGTCATTTCTATCACATTTAATTGTGGTTGCGACCCAAAGCAAAATGATTATAAATCTGAAACGAAAACTTCTGAAAAGAAAACTACAGTTTCAAATGGAAAATTCGAACAAATTAATGATGTTATTCAAAAAATGACAGCACAGCGATTTTTTGAAAAGTCTGGGATAACAAAAGCGTTTCCATTTCCAAATAGTGATGGGGGCGGCCTAATGTTAGAAGGAATAGCTGCAGACAAAGGGCATATAAGAGTATCATATATGTGTTTACATGGCTTATTCCGATCCTATTTCAGTGAACCAATCCAAATCAAGTTTCGTTATGGATTTGAAGATAATGATGATATTATTGAGTTTGAAATGGATATTAGTAATGCGAGTTTTAAGAAAGGTTTTGACCATAAAGAATCAGATAAGTTTTGGAAGCAATTAGCTGACTAGTGCTCAGTCACACTTTAATAGTTGGGTAGAGTGATTTCAATTTTGTCTGAGCGTTTTCAACCTTAAACTGCC
>JAEIOG010000114.1 GCA_016342495.1 Phycisphaerae bacterium | reverse complement strand
TAACTACAGTGTAACTCATATCCCGCTATTTTGAAATATTTAGTTTTAGCCCCACCTCATATGGGATGGCTGTGAATATACAAAGTTAATTAAAGATAAAAAAGTTTTTTTTCTTTTCTTAACACCGGACAACAAATAATTGACAATAAATACCTGGATTTACAAGAAAGAGTATGCCCGGTATCAACTCAATAACCATGGTAAGCCCAAATATTTCGGGCACACCACTTACTTAAACCATAGAATCAAAGTTTAATTTTCACACATACTTTACGAATTTTCATTTCACCTTCGACACTGCCGCAGGGACGATGGCCATCAATTGGTCCATACACCGCAAACATCCCTGGCTTCATAATCAAAGTTGAAAAATGGTCTGGTTCTGCTACAAACAAAACATCTTTGTCCGGATCATACTCCTGGGTAAGTTCCATTTCTTCGCTATCCAGTAAAACGATATCATGCCTTTCACAACCCTCTATCAGCATTTGAACATCAAGATGGTCCTGATGAGCTTCAAAGTCTTTTTCGCTGGCATCAGTAGTTGTCACAGTCATAACATTAGCAAAAATGTCATCGCCTTCGATTTCATATTTCCCATCGGGTTGGGTTTTATCAAAATTTAAAACAAACTGAATAGCTTTATAAATCGGGTCTATTTCGTCACAATATGTTTCTATGTTCTCTACACTGTCAAAAATCATTGAATTCAAATTTCCTTAATTTAGATTTCTTTTTAAACCCATTCGATTGGGTCAAGATTATAATATTCTTTTAGTTCTTCATATAGTTCAGGATGCTTTTTTTGCATCTGCTTTGGTTTTTCAAAAAATGTTTCTGTTGCCACAGCGAAAAATTCTGCCGGATTGGTCGCACCATAATTGTTCATAACCGAACGTTTATGTTTACCAGTTTTATTTACTAGCTGCATATATTCAGCACCCAGCACCTGTGCCCAGGCTGTATAGCTGCCTCGACTTTCCAATATAGGGGCACCGTCAGCATCACCATCTTCCTGATCAAGCCGATGAGCAAATTCGTGTATTACAACATTTTGACCATCGGTCATATTCACTGCCCCGCCGGTCACGCTGTTCCAGGCCAAAACAATCGGCCCATTCTGCCAGGATTCCCCAAGACGAGATTGTCCGCCTTGGGCAGAAGTACCCACATAAGTTGATGGGTACACCAAAATCGTTTGCAGCTTTGGGAAAAATCGGGTTTTGCGATTCAATAACAACAAACAAGCCTGGCCAGCGATTGTCACCCGAACCTCATCGGTAATTTCCTGACCGCCACAGCCTTCAAAGCGTTTTTCAGCCAGAAAAACATTGACCAAACCCTGGAGTTGCCCTTGCAAATCCGTTGGCAGCTTCTTATATAATGGAAAATTCTTTTCCAGAATAGCTTTAAATTCAGGCTTCAACGGCTCCCGCAGTAAAGCCATACGTTTCTGCTGTTTCTCCATCCGGAGCCAACACCATAAGCCACCACCCAATATCGTACTACCAATGATATATCTATACATATTTCACCATTTATACAAATTATTAATTAATATTTGACAATTATAGTTATGAAAAACATATAAGCAAGGATAACATCTTAAATATTTATAACACCTAAACCATTACAAAATAAAAACTTACAAATCTCTAAGACAATTCGCCTTATTTTTTATTTTATTTGTGTATGCCTATATCAGACTCGATTATCATTAATAATGCGAAAAACATTTTTTTTAACATAACCTAAGGCAAATTGCTTTAGGGACAAAAACAGAAAGAAAGCAAAACTATGGCCAAAAACAACGACCATATCACCGACACCGAACTTCTAATAATGAATGTCATTTGGCGGCGGGAACATGCCACAATCCGCGAAATCGCCTCTGATATCTATGGTTCAACTGACACCTCAGAATATGGAACAGTCCAGTCTCTACTGAATCGTCTGGAATCCAAAGGCTTCATAAAACGCGATCGTTCTGGCTTTGCCCATGAGTTCCACGCCCTTATCCAGCGAGAACAACTGGTGGCCCAACAGCTCACCGAAGTTGCCAATAAAGTGTGCCAGGGCTCATTTACCCCTTTGCTTATGCAACTAGTAGGCAAAATCAAACTCAGCGACCAGGAACGTGAACAACTAAAGAAAATGATCGACGAAAAATAACCTTTAGAGATTTATAGAGATTTCTATGCACACCATAATAAACATTCTAATCAGCAACGCAGCCATCACCGCTCTGCTGGGATTTGCAGTCTGGGCCATCAGCAAAATCTGCAAAAAACCCCAGGTCATGCATGCTCTCTGGGTATTACTGCTGGCAAAAATGCTTATGCCCACAATACTGCAAATACCTCTGAACATCTTACCTGAGCCTCAAGCCCAACCTGAAACCATAGCTTATATTTCAACTGACTTACTAAATAATCTATCATTTGAACCAGGGTATGCAATACCTAAAATAACACTAACCCAAACACCAGAACAAACCACAACAACAAAACTCTGGCAATATTGTCAAATTTATTACCCCCACATTATTGTCACCGGTTCAATATGCTGGCTGCTTATCGGCTTATGGCGAATCATAAACACCAATAGAAAACTGAAAACCGCAAAACCAGCGGCAAACTTCATCCAGCTCGAAGCCAACGAAATCGCTCGACAAATAAACCTGAATAAAAATATCGAAGTTGTAACATGGGACATTACCGGCTCTCCTATGGTCTGGGCCTTCAGCAAAAAACCAAAAATCATTGTCCCTGTCCGACTTTTCTATAGTTTCAGTCAATCTCAACAGCAAGCGGTTTTGGCCCACGAACTGATGCACCTTAAACGACGCGACCATTGGCTGCGTTGTCTGGAATTCGCCGTGCTGACCCTGTACTGGTGGAATCCCGTTGCTTGGTGGATCGTTCGCCAGGAAAGACAAACCGAAGAAGCATCCTGCGATGTTCAGGTCACAAACCATTTCCCAAATAAAGTCAAAGATTATGCCCGGGCCTTATTACAAACCTTAGAGTATATTGCTAACACTGCCAAAACGGTACCATTTGGCGGCAGCGGCTTAACTAATAGTAAATTTCTAACCAGGAGAATTAAAATGATATTAAATCATAAAAAACAAAATGGAATCTCACCTTTAACAAAATTTGTCGTAATCGTGATGGCATTAGCTATTATGCCTGTCTCTGTGGGGCTAGCGAAAGATAAAATAAAAGACAAAAAAGCTAAAACGTCAAAAGCCATTATAGTCACAGCCGACGGCCAAAAACAAGTTATTGACCTTTCCGCAAATGACAATGGCAAACTGATAACTATCGAAGTCGACAAAAATGGTAAAGTACATGTTAATGACTCAGCAGCAAAAAACAAAAACAGCTCTGTAACCACCAAAGCATTCGTCAACGGTAAAGAAATTGACCTGGACGAAATTAAAGATATTGATATGAATGCCATCATGAAACAAGCTGAAAAATCAGGTGACACAGAAAGTTCAATTACCGTCAATGGCAAAACTATCAAAGCAGATAACATTGATATCAACATTCAGGAGATTATAGCTCAGGCAATGAATCAGGCCAAACAAAGCGGTAAAAATGCAAAAACATCTATCTCATCCAAAATGTTTGTCAATGGCAAAGAAGTAAATATGGACAAAGCTGACATCAACAAGATGATAGCTGCAGCAATGAAAGATTCTCAAATAGCATCCAAAGAAGCCGCCGCTGCGATAGATGAGGCCAAAATCATGATCAAAGGATACATGATCGACTCTGATGGCAATCAAAAAGAATTAAATTTCGACAACACCAACAAAGATGATAATGTAAAAGTCTTCAGCACCGCTAAAATGTTTGTCAATGGCAAAGAAGTCGACATGGACACCGATGATATTGATGTAGACGTAATAGTCAATGGTAAAGAAATTGCGATCAAACACATAAAAGAGGCCAAAGAGCGGGCAAAAGCCATCCAGGAAAAAGTCACTAAAGCCCAAAAAGATACCCGCCAAATGGAAATCAAAATTCTGCAGCAGCAGCTAAAAGAAATGCAAAAAAGGCTCGATAAACTCCAAGAACAAAAGTAAAACCTTTTTTTCTTCACCTGGCAAGAGCAAACCACTCTTGCCAGGTATAATACCTACAATTTAGACATTAAATCTTGGTAACATTTTACCCTTATTCTTCTTTATCTTCTTTTTTACCGGGGAATAATTTTCCGGGAAGCTTTAAGGCATCACCAATGCCTTTGCCGGTTTCTTTAAGAACTTTTTCAGCGTCTTTTCCGGTTTCCTTCAAAAGAGAGCCAGCCCCTTTAATTATTTTCCCGGAAGCATCGAACATACCCATACCAATATCCGGCAGGGTTTCATGCAAATTCATAACAGAACTACCTAGACCTTTTACCAGTTCACCGGGAAGATCTGCACCGGATTTCAATGTCCCTTCAGCTAGTGCCAACAGCACTTCATGAAAAATAGTTGTAGCCATCACCGCTTTGTTTTGACCCTGGGAAATATTTTTCAAGGTTATCTTGCCAAGCTTAACCGGCAAAACAGTTTTACCTGGAATCGGAACAAGGGCAAACTCGGCCTTTGCATCTATAATCTCGATCAGCTCAATCATTACCTTTTTGCCGCTGGCATCTTCAGTTTGCTCAGGCTTCTGGGGCTGTTCTTCAGCTTCTTTTTCCTTGGCAGTAATATTATCCAGAACGGTCTGAAGATTGCTTTTGCCGAGAAGATTTTTCTGCTCGATAGTCAGGACAAGTTCTTCGATGAGGATGGTCTTGATGATAATCGTTTCACCCATTATAGATTTAGTGTCTATTGAAGTAGAAATCTTACCCACCTGCATAAGGTGATCGGTATCAAAACCTTCAGGGTTAGCAACCTGCATTCCTTTGAGACTCAGGGAGCCGCCAAGGATAGATAAATGGGCTGAATCCAGTTTGGTTTCGACATTCAAAGCAGCAGTGCCGATGGTATTGACACCCTGGACGATAAGATGATCGGCAAAGAAAATTCCGCCAACAATAGCAACAATAATCAACAGAACAAGTGCAACAACGACCTTCTTAACAGTTTTAATTTTACTTTTTTTTGACATAATTTTTTCCTTAATATTAATGAAGCATTATATGCTCTATACTCATAACAATTGAGCTGTCCGTTTTGCCTGCCGATAAGTTTATACATTGCGAGGCTTTAACGCCGGCTCTGCCAGAGAAAATCATACCCTTTGGGTATACTCTAAAATTTACTTAAGCCAGCTAGCTGCTTCGGCTGTATGATAGCTGATAATAATATCAGCACCGGCGCGTTTGATAGCAGTTAAAGTTTCGATAATAACCGCTCGTTCATCGAGCCAACCGTGGGCTGCCGCCGCCTTGATCATGGAATACTCGCCAGAGACATTATAAGCAGCGACCGGAACATCAAAATTGGTTTTAAGCCGGGAAATAATATCCAGATAAGCTAAAGCTGGTTTGACCATAACAATATCAGCACCTTCAGCGATATCCTGAGAAGCTTCGAGAACTGCCTCATCGGAATTACCAGGGTCCATCTGATGACTGCGACGATCACCAAAAGCCGGTGCGCCCCCAGCGGCATCACGAAACGGGCCATAGAAAGCCGAGGCATATTTAGCCGAATAACTCATTATAGGGACATGTCCAAAGCTTTCAGCTTCTAAAGCTTCGCGAATAGCACCTACTCCGCCATCAATCATGCCCGAAGGAGCCAACATGTCAGAACCTGCCTGTACATGCGATATCGCCTGTCTGCGCAGATTCCCCAAAGTCGCATCATGATCCAGAATCATCTGTCCATCACGCTTTACCATCACCCCGCAATGACCATGACTGGTATATTCACAAAAACATACATCAGTCATATAAGTCAGGCCCGGCACTTCTTTTTTGAGCCTGCGTAAAGCCGTCTGGATAATCCCTTCATCAGATAAGCTATCGCTACCCAGCTCATCTTTTTTTGCCGGGATACCAAACAGCAAAACGCTGCGAATGCCCTTTTCATATAGCTCAGCAGCATGGTCACAAGCATGATCAATAGACATCTGGTAAATGCCAGGCATGGAAGGGATAGGGTTTTTAATGTCATGGCCATGATGAATGAACATCGGCATAACCAGATCAGAAACCGTCACAGTAGTCTGACGAACCATAGCCCTTAAATTTTTATTAGCTCTTAATCTGCTAAGCCTCGTGGTAGGAAACAGCATTATAATCCTTTCTCAATTATTTATACTCATAACAGTTGAATGCTATCATTTTGTTTGCCTATAAGTATATATGACAAAACCTATACTTTGGCTCTGCCAGATAAAATTATACCCTTTGGGTATATTACCGGATCAATTTCGATATCTCTTTGAAGCAAGGGTGTTTTGAATCACGCAGGATTTCAAAAATTGCCGCTTCAGTAGTGGTTATTTCCATACTGTCGGCCCGAAAACGCCCCAGTGCAATTTGTTTATCAAAGGGTCGCCGGGAACTGACCACGTCAGCTAAGATTATCGGTTCTAAACCTGTTGCCTGCAGGTCATAGGCGGTTTGACTTACACAAACATGGGATTCTACCCCCGCCAACAATACCTGGCTGCGACCGGAATCTTTGACAGCCTGAAATATTTCTTCATTGCGTAAACAGCTGAATTCGGTTTTCTCATAATAATGAATATCGCCTAATGCTTTTTGTAAAACATCGACTGTGCGTTGCAAGCCCTGGGGAAACTGCTCGGAAACAATAATAGGAATATCCAGAAGTTTGGCAGATTCTATCATAATTCTGGCCCGTTCAACGATTTTGCCAAATTCATGAACAGCACTATCGAAAGCCTGCTGCATATCAATTATCAATAATAATGCGTTTTGTTGATTTAACATTTTTAATCCTGTCATTTCACCAGTAGTTGTTAATCCTGCCCTGCTACTGCCAGCACCAAAGCACTGATTTTTGCGGCACCGGCAGAGTTTATCGCTCGGGCTGACTCTTTTAATGTTATACCCGATGTAGTAATATCGTCAATGATACATATATGTTTATTGGCAAAATTAACATCTGGGCGTACCGAAAAAGCCCCTTTGATTATCTCCCGACGTTGACTATCGCTAAGACCTGCCAAAGGCGGGGTGCGACGGGTACGAACCAGATCATAATTAATTTTCAGATGCCTGCCCTGCTTTTTCATCTGCTTTTTCAGTTCTATAGCGACAATATCGGTCTGATTAAAGCTGCGAATAAATTTTCTGGTCCAGTGCATCGGTACTGGAATAAGAATATCCACATCAGTATAATAAGGGTCACTTATCAGCACAGAAGCCAGAAGTTGACCAAAAACACCCTCTAATGTGCTTCTTTTTTGGTATTTCAACTTCAAAATCAGCTCACGCAAGGTCAAATCATAGCGTCCCAATCGCCCAAAACGACTGATCATCGGACGTTTATCTTTGCACCGATGGCATCGGTCATCAACCAGCTCAAATTTACCAATATCTTTGCCGCAGGTCGGACAATAGCTATGGGACATGCTCTGACGCAATCCCTGCCAACAATCCGGGCATAAAATCGTGTCTGAACCGTCCAGATCACCGCCACAATGGCGGCAAATTCCCGGGAAAAGTAAATTCGCTATTTCGCCGGGCCAATTTTTGATGAATTTTAGCATATTTGGCTTCATTTCAGAGATTAATTATAAGAAAAATGGTAGTGTTTGGAAGTATAAACCAGACAAAATAGCTTATTGACAAGGTTTTATGTTGAAAAATTCCTCATTATAGGGACAATATGGCTATGCTTAAGGTCAATACAATCAGCGTTGGAAGGCCCAAGCGTATACCTGATATAAATAATTATAATGCAATAACTTAGAAATTATTATGATATTTACTTTACATAGATATATATTTCGAGATTTATTCAAAACCTTTGCCTTATCCACAGCGATACTATCGATGATTTTAGGCCTTGGGACAATGCTAAAGCCTTTGCGTGAATTCGGTGTTAATCCGGCCAGCGTACCGGAGCTATTGTTATGTACGCTGCCAATGACCATGACAATGGTTTTCCCAATTGCGGCTTTGTTGGCTACGACATTGACTTATGGCAAATTCGCCTTTGAAAATGAGATGACCGCCTGTCGCAGCAGTGGTATCAGTTTAATGACGTTGATCTATCCGGCGGCAACTCTGGCATTACTGGTTGGCTTTGCTACCTTAGTGATGAATTTTCATGTCGTACCCTATTTTATTGAACGGTCAGAAAAACTGGTGCGAGACGATATCGAATCTATTATTTATCGCAATATCGAAAAAAATGGCAGTCTGGGCCGCAGGATGTTCCCCGGCACGATGGTCTATGCTGACAATGCCGACCCGGAAAACCATATGCTCCATGGTGTAGCTGTGGTGCAAGTTAATAAAAAAGATCGCTCGAAAGTAATCTTGACTGCTCAGAGTATCAGGATTGAATTCCATGAAGATAAAAAGACCAATCATCGCTGGGTCAAACTGGTGCCAAAAAATTACTTAGCGGTATTGGACGATGGCACGATAATGAAATCATCAATTACAGGCCTGGTCCGCGACATACCAAGCTTCTGGCGTGATGCCATCAAATTCAAACGATTAAAAGATTTGAAAAAAATCCAGCAAAACATGGCCCAGTTCAGCGATATCAGCAAAGCTATCGACAAGATCAAGCAGCAAATGACCGTTGAAATATTCTTCCAGCGATGTCAAAATGATTTTAATCAAAAAGGCTATATCGAGTTATTGACTGACAACGGAAACAGCAAGGTAATTATCTATGCCAGACAATGCGAAATGCGTGTCAAGAAATCTGAAAACAGTAAATCATCAGATAAAATAGATAATGAGAAAAAAACTGCGATACTCCTGCCCCACGAAAATAAAATGGTCATAGCAGAATATTACTATGACATCAACGATACCGAGCCACAAAAGACCTATGAAATAGAAAAAGCTTACCTCGAGGTTAATGACTACTTTAATACCCTCTCTCTTGAAGCTAAGCTGAATATGAAAAATGCTGTTTGCATTAATCATCGAACTGGCAATAATAAAACCAATTATGGGTTATATGATATCGGTTTGATGCTTCCGCCAGATATTGCTGAAAAGGTTCAGCGTGAAATAACTTTTCAACAATTAACCAAAAGTGAACTTGGCGCCAATGAATTTTTGCTGAAACCTTCGGAATACATGCAAAAACAATATACCAGCATTCGGGAAAAAAGCGATGAACTCAATGCCGAGATTGTAGCGGAATTGCACAGCCGGTTGGCATTTGGCGTCAGTTGCGTAATGCTGACCTTAATGGGGGCGGCATTGGGGATAGTTTTCAAAAGCGGGCATCTACTGACCGCCTTTGGCATCAGCTTCATACCGGCAGGGCTTTGCCTGATTACAATATTCACCGGTCAACACATAGCCGAACAAAGTACATCAGGAATAACCGGCGGCCTGACATTTTTATGGTCAGGGGTAGTGATTGTAACGATATGTAATTTTTTGTTGTATAAATTTAAGATAAGACATTAATAATATGAGTAATAAAAAAGAAAAAAAAGGTTTTAAGCTTCGGCTTTTGGATAAATATGTCGGACGTGAATTCCTGATAAGTTATGCCATTGCATTATCGGTGATTCTGTCGCTGCGTATTTTGATTGACCTGCTGGTTATGTACGATGAATTTGTCGAAACTCAAAAAGGACTGGCCGACCCCACAGCCTTTGAGGTTTTAGCCAACATAGCCGCTTATTATGGTCCTAAAATATTTGAGTATTTCCGTGATTTTTCCGGCATAATCATACTGATAGCAGCGATATTCTCATTGGCACGGATGGCTCGACAAAACGAACTGGTAGCGATCTTAGCTTCAGGGATAAGTCTCAAGCGGGTATTGGCTCCAATTATCCTGCTGGGCATCGCCCTTAATATGCTCATGGTGCTCGATCAGGAATGTATCATACCAAAATTAGCTGATCGGCTGGTGCTCAAACATGATGAGATGCGTAATATCCAAACGGTCGACATCTCAAGTCTGCCTGACAGAAATAACTCGCTTTTTAGTGGAACTTATGACCCGAAGGATGGTTCCATTTCCGATTTATATATTATTCTAAGACACGAAAAACAAATGTACGCATTGATCAAAGCCAGCAGAGCTACCTGGAACCCAAAACAGGAAAGCTGGGAACTTACCGATGGCCGCAAAATATTTTATACCGGATTCGATCATGAAACGAATTGCCAATTCGAACATAAAAGCGACATTGTCACTACAAAATTCGATAGCTACAAATCTGATTTACCCCCTGAATATCTAATGCTCCAACGTAATTCTGCATTTAAGAATGTTATGAGCAGCTTGGAACTTAGCCAACTATTAAAAAGAAATCTCAAACCCGTCGAAAGAGCCGAAATCCTCAGTGAAAAGCATTTCAGGTTTACCGACCCGCTGATTAATATGACGATCTTGCTATTAGGCTTGCCCCTGCTGATATCGCGTGAAAGAAAAAATACTAAAAGCTCAATCGCAATGGTGCTTTTAGGGGCTGGCGGTTGCTTTATTGTCGCCTTTGCCTGTAAATTGCTCGCTGGCGGTAATCTCTATGCCGACCAGGAATTTAAACGGCTATTACTTGCCTGGCTTCCCGTTATTATTTTCATGCCATTATCTATACTGTCGCTGGATTCGATTAAGACTTGAGCAAACAAAATCACAACCGTGAAAGGTACAGAATCATGATTATCAACCGTACATTAATCGCAAGTATTGCAATTACAATTTTCTGTATTAATCTAAGCAATGCCAACTGGCCTGACTGCAAACATGACCCCCAGCGGTCCGGTACCACAGACCAAAACCTGACACTGCCAGCTAAGCAAGCCTGGTCATACGATAGCGGTTTTGCTCCATCTCCGGCATGGCCCGCTCCGGCTAAGCATAACTATTATCACCGGGCCCTTAATCTTGAACCAGCGACAACTTTTGACCGCGTTAACCATGTAGTTTCCGATGGCAAAAATGTGCTGTTTGGCAGCTCAACTGAAAACTGCATCTATTGTCTGGACATCGCTACCGGGCAAATGCGCTGGAATGCAACTTTGACCGCAGCGATACGATTTGCCCCTACCATAAACGGCGATAAAGTTTATGCAGGCAGTGATGATGGCTATATCTATTGTTTTGACCTGGATGGCAATAAAATCTGGTCTGTCAAAGCCCACAGCGACGAAAATGATTACTATCTGCCCGGCAATGGTAAAATCATGAATGTCTACCCGATCCGCACAGGCATAATCGTGCAAGATGGAACTATTTACTGTTGTGCTGGCATTTTCCCGACTCAGGGCTGTTACCTGATTGCCCTTGACGCCAGTGATGGCAGCAATA
This sequence comes from Phycisphaerae bacterium, assembly GCA_016342495.1. GTDB lineage: Bacteria > Planctomycetota > Phycisphaerae > Sedimentisphaerales > SM23-30 > JAEIOG01. The sequence goes on along the minus strand of JAEIOG010000114.1, from coordinate 5,065 downwards.
AATGGAAGCAGAAACTGGATATCTCGCCCCAGGGTTATATTCTTGCCACTGATAAATATATTGTCATTCCTTCAGGTAGAACCGAACCCCATCTTTATGCTGTCAATGATGGCAAACACCTCGGCAATGTACCTGGACCTGGCGGCTCTTCGGTTGTTATTTACAAAGACCAGATCAGCAGCGGCACCGGACGATACAGCGGCACTATCGAAATTGCCAACACCCAACGTCAGCTATTAGCCCGCTTTGACGGAATGGGGATGATACTCAAAGATAATATCGCTTATCTACAAAGTAAAGATGAAGTCTCAGCTTTAGACCGCACCGGATACATTAAACTACAAAGCGATATCAACAACTGTAACAATCAAAAAAAACTGCTGAACCAGAGACTAAAAAAAGAACCAGATAAAAAAACAGAAATCGAAGCAGAAATCAAAAAAATATCTCAGCAGATTGCTGCAGCCTCAGCCCAAATGCCCAAATGCTGGAAATGGCGAACCGCAATAGCCAGACCCTTTGGTATGATTTTAGCCAGGGATCAACTCATCATCGGCGGCGATGGAAATGTAATCATTCTCGATGCGGCAAATGGCAAAGAACTGCAAAGCTTTGAAGTTACCGGCAAAGCCTATTCCTTAGCAATAGCGGCCAATACCCTGCTGGTCAGCACCGACACCGGGAATGTTTATGCATTCAACAGTAAAACCGGTAAAACCAATCACCACCAACGCCAGATCGAAACCATCAATCGCCCCTGGTTCGCTCAGATGGCAAAAGCTATCATTACTCAGGCCGACACCGACAAAGGCTATTGCCTGCTGCCCCAGGACCAGCAGTTCGAACTGGCCGCGGAAATCGCCAAGGCCAGTGATATGCAGGTCATCACTACCAATGACATCGGCGTCGATGCCCAAAACGAACTCTACAGCGAAGGCCTGCTCGGTAGTAAAATATCCCTTATTAATAACCCTGATAAACTTTCAGACTATATTGCTAATGTCATTATTATCAAACAAAAGTCCCTGCCTGTCGACCCGGCTGACACTCTCAAGCTTCTGCGGCCATGGGGTGGGACTTTATTCATTTTGCATCAAAACAAAGACAGTCAAAAGGAAACTATCAACAACTGGGTCGCTTCCATCGATAATAATTTCATGGTCGACAACAATATCACCTATAAAAACATTGAAATGGCCAGCAATCGTTTTGCTACTGTTCTCACCCGCGGTAAACTCAAAGGCGAAGGCACCTGGACTTCACTGCATGCCGACCCGGGCAATAGTGCCTGTAGCGGTGACACAATAGTTAATGGACCAATGAATGTGCAATGGTTTGGCCGCCCCGGGCCTCATGATATGCCCGATCGTCATCATCGCAACACCGCCCCGCTTTATCGCAATGGCCGTATGTTCATCGCCGGTGATAATGTTCTTTTTGGTGTTGATGCCTACAATGGAGCTATTTTATGGAAAGCCGACCTGCCCGAATCAATTAGACTGGGCGTATTCCTGGATAGCGGGTCTATGATCGTCGATAACAAGCATGTCAGAATTGTTGCTAAAGATCAGGTTTATGCCTTTGATGTCAAAACCGGCAAGACCGATCAGCAATTTGATATGCCTGCTATCGAAACACCGGGCAAATTCCACTGGGCTTATATCAATCAGGTTGATAATAATATCTTTGGCTCAGCAACTATCGCCGGATCGGCCTATCAACATCAAAGCTATGATGATGACCTGCTGTTGTGGTATCATAATATGAAAGAGGTAACCAGCAAATATGTCTTTGCGATTGATGCCCAGACCGGCCAAAAGAAATGGACCTGGCAAAAAGGCATTATTCTCAACCCCACCATCACCTTAGCTGATGGCAAGATGATCTTTATTGAAACCACCGCGCCCAAGGCCTTGGTAAGTGAAACTTCACGCCTGGCCAGTAAGGATCTTTTCGATGGTGGCCAGCAGTTCCTTACCGCACTGGATCAGAACACCGGCGATATTATCTATCGCCGACCAATCGACACCAGCAATTTCAAAGAACCTGTCACCTTAAACTACAATAATGGTGTGCTACTGCTAAATGGTTCGCAGCTGATCAACAACAAAGATGTGCATTATTACTGCTATGCTTTCAATGTGACCGATGGCTCTGACCTCTGGCAAATTGACCACGCGACAGGTTTAAATACCGATGGCGGCCATGGTGAATATAATCGCCATCCCACTATCATCGACAACATCGCTTATATCTGGCCCTATGCCTACAATATCCAAACCGGCAAAAAAGTTGAAGGCTGGAAAATGGATCGCCGCGGCCATGGTTGTGGCGGAATATCGGCATCAGCGGCAGGATTGTTCTGGCGGGGCAATAATCCCTGGCAATATGATCTGCAAGCCAACAGTCCTATCAGGATTAATACTGTCAATCGTCCCGGCTGCTGGATAAACATGATCCCCGCCGGCGGACTGATGCTAATGCCCGAGGCCAGTTCAGGTTGCTCCTGTGGCTATTCGATTCAATGCTCGATGGCCTATGCACCGGTAAAAACTAATGTGATTAAGGATTAATATGAAACTCATAAAAGTGGCCGCAGGGGTCTTAAATCAGACTCCGATGGACTGGGACAATAATAAAAACAATATCATCGGCGCCATCCGTCAGGCCAAAGCCGACAATGTCAGTATCCTCTGTCTGCCGGAAATGTGTATCTGCGGCTATGGCTGTGAGGATGCTTTCTATTCGGCCGGTCTGCGACGCATGGCCCGGACGGTTCTCTATGAGATATTGCCCGAAACCAAAGGCATAGCCGTTTCGCTGGGTCTGCCGGTCTTGCATCGCAATAATCTCTTTAATGCCGCCTGTATGGTAGTAGATGGCGAAATCATCGGCTTTACTGCCAAGCAGTTTCTGGCCCGCGATGGCCTCCATTATGAGCCCCGCTGGTTCAATGCCTGGCCTCAGGCAATCAGCGATACCATCTGCTATGACAATAAAGAATATCCTATCGGCGATATAAGCTATGATATTGGCGGAGTAAGGGTTGGCTTTGAAATCTGTCAGGATGCCTGGGCCGCCAACCGACCCGGCAGCAAGCTCAACAGCAAAGCCGTTGACATTATCATGAACCCCTCGGCCAGCCATTTCGCTTTTGGCAAATATGAAATCCGCAAGCGCTTTGTGCTGGAAGGGTCACGGGCCTTTGGCGTAACTTATATCTACAGCAATCTGCTGGGCAATGAAGCTGGCCGGGCGATTTACGATGGTGGTGCATTAATCGCTGCCGCCGGCAATCTGGCCGCCGCCGGGCCAAGGTTGAGTTTCAAAGATTATATTGTGACTTCTGCCATTATCGATATTGATGCCACCCGCATGCTCCAGACTCGCAGCGGCAATGCCGAAATAGAACTGGCACCCATCGAAAACTGTTTTAACTGCAAGTTTGACTATCCCGACCAAACACCCCAAAGCCATCCGACAAACTTACCCAGCTGGCAAAACAGCCAATACCTCAAAGAAGAAGAGTTCGCCCGGGCCATCGCTCTGGCCCTGTTTGACTACCTGCGTAAAAGTCATTCCCAGGGTTTTGTTGTCTCCCTCAGCGGCGGGGCCGATTCATCGGCGGTCAGCTGCCTTTGTGCGATACTGGCTAAGCTGGGCTGTAATGAACTGGGACTGGCTAACTTCCTGGCCAAAGCCCACTTAGCCGAAGATATCACCGAAGCTGACTTAGTCGCCAGAATACTTACCTGCACCTATCAGGGCACCCGCAACAGTTCAGAGACTACCTCCAATGCCGCAAAGACTTTAGCTAAGGCACTGAGTGCAACCTTTATGAACTTCGATGTCGATGACCTGGTTCAGGGCTATATCTCAATGGTCGAAACTGGCATAGGCCGTAAGCTCACCTGGGCCACCGATGATCTGACCTTGCAGAATATTCAGGCACGAGTCCGGGCCCCGGGCATCTGGATGATTGCTAATATCAATAATGCCCTGCTACTGGCTACCAGCAATCGCTCCGAAGCGGCGGTTGGCTATGCCACCATGGATGGCGATACCGCAGGCGGCCTTAGCCCTATCGCCGGCATTGACAAAGCTTTTCTGCGGCGATGGCTGGTTTGGCTCCAAACTAAAGGAATGGCTGACTTTGGCACTATCGAAGCTCTAGAACTGGTAAACGATCAGCAGCCCACCGCCGAACTCCGCCCGGCCGAAAACAAACAAACCGATGAAGCTGACCTGATGCCCTATGACCTGCTCGATGCCATCGAAAGGTTAGCGATTCTGGAAAAGATGACCCCGCTGGAAGTCTATCAAAACGTCCAGACCGAATTCAGCCAATACAGCTCTGAAGACCTCAAAGTATGGGTCAAACGCTTCTTTACCTTATGGTGCCGCAATCAATGGAAACGCGAACGCTATGCACCCAGCTTCCATGTCGATGACAAGAACCTCGACCCCAAAACCTGGTGCCGCTTCCCCATCCTCTCCGGCGGCTTCGGCCGCGAGCTATTAAGCATAGAGCTGGATCGCTGAAGCTGCTAAGCGCAGGGCTGGCTCGCTAATGGTTCGACCCTATTTGCCGGCGTCGTTGCCGCCTGCTGCCAGCTGCACTATATCGTGCGGGGGATAGAAATAACTAATCTATCCGCCGATGCACACCGATGGTTATGCTGCAAAAAGCATTCTCAATTATAGTGGTTATTGCAGCCACAGTCCTGCCAGCACTGCAAGGTCCTGGAGGTCTACGTTGCCATCGCCGGTCATATCGGCCCCGCCGCAGAAGCCATTGGCCATATCACAGTTAGACCTGCCCCAGTTTATACTCATGACATTAAAATCCGCTACATCTGTACAGCAGTCTGCGCTAAGGGCATTGGGGTTAGGGTCATAGTATATGTGAATGTCAGGAACACTGCTTTTGATTAAAGGGATAACTGAACAGTAGGTATCTGTGTTCAAGGAATTATAGCGTAAATCTAGCCTAGTGCTCAGTCACACTTTAATAGTTGGGTAGAGTGATTTCAATTTTGTCTGAGCGTTTTCAACCTTAAACTGC
>JAEIOG010000113.1 GCA_016342495.1 Phycisphaerae bacterium | reverse complement strand
CCCCAAAAAAAAGCTATTTTTGCTACCGCAAATCAGCTTAACACACCTATTCCCTAGACTATGGGATGGTTGTGTAACGGTTAAATAAATGATTGCTTTGCATTTTTAATACAAGTAAATCACAAAATCACAAATAGTATATATTTTTGTCGACCACAACATCTCTGAAGTTTTTTCAGTAAAGACAATTGTCAGAGAAGTCTATCAATTATTTCGGCTGGAAAAGCCTTGGAATGAAGAAAAAAGATATATTAAAGTTTATTTATATAGTAAAAAATACATTATTAAGGAAATGAACTAAATAAGAGTCCGATAAATAGGTGTGTAATATATTGTAGGGAAGATTATAGGACATGAGGAAAGGTATTTTTCACGGAAGGTTTACTATATAATTAGGGTATTAAGCTGATACTAATGCCAGCTTAATACCTAAGTTGTTAAATATAGGTGGGGACTTATTTATCGGGTAGTTTTGAAAGGTCTTCATCGGAGCCAATGACCCAGAGGAGGTCACCCTGGTTGATTATTGAGTCTGGTTGAGGAACATTAATAATTTGTCGGGACAGTTTTTTATCTTTAGCGATATTATCATTATCGCCCTTTCGGATTCCAACGAGATTGATGAGGAATCGTTTACGTAGCTGAAGAGTCTGGACGGTTTTGCCATCGAAAGATTTTGGCGCGCTGTATTTGCCAAGGCTGAAGCCTGGGCCAAATTCTAGTTTTTCGCCGATACGAGGAGCCATCAATTTAAAGGACCAGCGAGTAGCAGATTCATGTTCAGGGAAAATGATTTCATCAGCACCGATTCGCTGGAGGATTTGGCCATGAGTTGCCCTTTCGGCGCGGGCGATTATGCGTTTTACGCCAATAGCTTTTAAGGTAACGGTGGTGAGGATGTTAGCCTCGAAATCCTGACCGATGCCAACGATAGCGACATCAACTTTATCGATGCCCTGGGCGCGAAGCGCATCTTCGTCCATGGAATCCATACGCACAGCGACGGTAACTTCTTCACTGATTTTTTCAACGATGGCACGATCTTTATCAATAGCGATAACCTCGGCGCCTGACTTTGTAAGAGCGCGGGCAAGGTGGGTGCCAAAGCGGCCCAGGCCAATAACAGCAAAACGTTGCATGATATATACTCCGAATAATAATAAAATTATTCAAACTGATTGTTTGTCAGTTTGAAGTTAAAAACTAACAGTTAAAAGTTAAAAGTTGCATAAAATTTTAGCCAAGTGAAGCAATACGCAACAATCGGTATCGCTATTGCGATATAATTTTTATCAGCATGGTCATAGCCCATCCTACAATAAATTATCCCACAACTAAGGGTTCACGTGGGTATTGGTAAGTTGGAGGGTCGACATTAAAGGTCAGGGCTGCTAATAGGGAAAGCGGTCCGAGTCGGCCCACGAACATGGTAATAATAATGATCCATTTTCCGGCTATTGACAATGAGCTAGTTATACCTGTGGAGAGGCCAACGGTGCCAAGGGCGGAAGCGGCCTCAAACATAAGGTCGAGGAGGTCATGGCAATGATTGTGTTCGGTAATTAATAAAGCGAGAATGGCCATAAAAAGAATCATAGCATAAAGTAAAATTAAGGTAGCGGTTCGCAGGACCACGGTGTTGGGTATGGCTCGTTTAAAAGCATGTACCTCGGAACGATGTCGCATGGTGGCATAGACAGCTAAGACCATTACGGCAAGGGTAACGGTTTTGAGACCACCGGCAGTAGAGCTGGGCGAGCCACCAATACTCATCAGAAAGATCAAGGTTAGTTTAGCTGGCGGGCTGAGTTGTTCGATGTCGACGGTATTGAAGCCGGCAGTTCTGGCAGTTATGGAATTAAAAAGTGAATCGAGTGCGATAGTGGCAACGGATTTATTTTCGTTGCCATCGCCATCGGGCCGAATGATTTCGAGTGTGAACATAAAAATCCAGCCAACCATCAGCAAAACGATGGTGGTGATAATAACGATTTTACTATGTAGGCTAAGTCGGATTTTGCTGTAGTATTTGTCGGGATTTTTTAATTTATTAAATTTTTGGGCGATGATTTGCCAGAAATTATACAGGACAGGGAAGCCTAGCCCGCCGATGATAATAAGTGGGCAGATAATGGAAAAGACTTGCCAGGCGGAGCGATATTGTATAAGGCTGTCGGCTTGCAAGGCGAATCCTGCATTGCAAAAGGCACTGATAGAATGAAAGATGCTTTTGAAGGTCTGGTTGCTATCCCACATACCAAAAAGGCTGAAAGCACCGATAGCTTCGAAAATCAAAGTAGACAAGAAGATAAAAACGGCAATGCGTCCAATGCGTCCGGGGCTTTGTTCATTGATAATATCGCTGACTGCGATGGATTCTCTCAATGTCAGGCGTGAACCCAGCAGCAAAGAAAACATGGCTCCGAAAATCATGATGCCAAGGCCACCGATCTGGATAAGAATCAAGATTACCGATTGACCCATGGTAGTGAAGTCAGAACCGGTGTCGACGACGACCAGGCCAGTTACACAGGTGGCACTAGTGGCAGTGAACATAGCGTCTGTGAAAGAAAGCTGTTGTCCGGCAGTGCTGGCACGTGGCAGCATGAGCATAAATGCCCCGAGTATGATGATGCCGGCAAAACTTCCCAGAAGAATATGCGTTGGAGCGGTCGCGGCAGCAGCACTAAGGCTGAAGCGGGCGATGTGGATAATGGCCTGGATAGCCATATACACGTGCATTATCTTCCAGAAATTAAAATACGAGTGAGGTATGAATGCCTGTTTTATTAATACCGTGATTAAAGATGTCAGAAGGAATACATCAAAGATAGGTTTTTTCCAGTGGAAATTGTGCCGATGAGTGACAGACCATTTGCAGACTTTTGCGGTAAGGAGAATCAAAACGGCACTGATTTCTATGATGCCAACAAAAATGTTCGTAAGGCCAGTAATATTAAAGCCTTCGCGCGAGACCAGGCCACCCAGCATAAGCATGATAGCCAGTGATTGGGCATAGTCAGGAAGTTTATGTTTAAATGGTAATTTTTTCTTTTCCAATATTATTTATCCACAGATGAACATAGATTTCATTATCTGAAATAATTAGTTTGGCATTATACCAAGTTTATCCGATGTTTGCCAGCACGAGATTTGATCCAAATTTACGGATTAAGGCTTCTCTTATGGGTTGATTTTCGCGGTTTTTAAGTTGCGGGTCATCGGTAGCCATCTGAAAAGCATCTTTTCTAGCTAAAAGAAGAAGTTCGTAGTCATCGATGAGGCTGGCGACTTTTAGTTCTGGCAGGCCATGCTGGGCGGTGCCGAAGAATTCGCCGGGGCCACGGATTTTGAGATCTTCTTCAGCGATTTTGAAGCCATCGCAAGTTTTTACCATAACATCAAGCCTTTGCTGAGCCTGTGGGGTTTTTGACTCTCCAAATAGCAGGCAGAAAGATTGTTTGGAGCCACGGCCAATGCGCCCTCTGAGTTGATGGAGTTGGGCCAGGCCAAACCGATCGGCATTTTCAATTACCATAATGGTGGCATTGGGGACATCAACGCCGACTTCGATGACAACGGTTGAGACGAGAATGTCGATTTTATGGTTGCGGAAGTCATCCATAGTTTGTTTTTTGTCTACATGGTTCATTTGCCCATGCAGCAAAGCGACATTGAACTCAGGGAAAACATTTTTTTGCAGTCGCTGATGTTCAGCGATGGCGGCTTTAATGATGGTGGCGGGTTGTTCATCGGCATCCGTTATTTCTGCGAGTTCTTGTTCAGGGTCGGCCTGGACACGGGGGTAAACAAAATAAGCCTGAGAGCCTTTGGTGATTTGTTCGCGGATAAAGTTCATAGCCAGATTAATCTGGTCGGGCTGGACGAGTCGGGTTTTGATCGGTTTGCGACCTGGAGGAAGATGTTTTATTGTTGAAATATCGAGATCGCCAAAAATAGTCATGGCCAAGGTGCGAGGGATAGGTGTGGCGGTCATTATTAGATAATGAGGAGCTTTGTCCTTGTTGGCAATTGTGTGGCGCTGGAGCACACCGAATTTATGCTGTTCATCAATAACGACAAGAGCAAGGTCATTAAACCTAATATCTTTTTGCAGCAGAGCCTGGGTGCCAACGATGATGTCATAATCGCCATTGGCAATTTTCGCAAGAGTTTCGGTTCGTTTTTTTCCGGTAAGACCGCCTTTGAGAAGGATTCTTTTGACGCGGCTATGGGCCAGAAATTTTTCGATGCTGAGGAAATGCTGTTCAGCTAAGATTTCGGTTGGGGCCATGATGGCAACTTGTTGATGATGACTGACAGCAAGTAGCGCAGCATAAAGAGCTACAACAGTTTTACCGGCACCAACATCACCTTGCACCAGGCGGCTCATTGGTTGAGTATTATTCATATCAGCGCAGATTTCTGCTATGGCATTTTTCTGGTCATCGGTAAGTTCAAACGGGAATACGGCGCGAATTCTTTTGTCCAGTCTTTCATTGACGGACATGGAAATTGCGTTGGCTTCGATTTTAATATTTTGTTTACGCAGGGCCAGACCCAGTTCCATAAGAAAAAGTTCATCGAATGCCAAACGGCGTCTGGCGGCTAATATTTGTGGTTTATCGGCGGGTTTATGATATTGTGTCAGTGCGTTGCGTCTTGAAATTAATTGATGCGATTTTAAGAATTTATCGTCAAAACGTTCTTTGACAGTGGCAATCATTTTATCAAATGATGTATTAATTATTTTTGCGATAGCCTGGGAAGTAAGTTCGGCTGTGGCTGGGTAAACGGGAATGCCAAAGTCTTGCTGATTCATAAAATAATCTATATCGGTGACAATTGACCAGCGTGGATTAACTATTTGCAAAGCGTTTTTATAATGAGAGACTTTTCCCCATGCGGCTAATTTCATACCGGGGACAATTTTATCGACAAGGTATTTTCCATGAAACCAGAGCAGGCGGGTAAAGCCAGTGGCATCTCGCACGATAGCTTCGAAACGTGGCGGGCGCGAACGAGCATTGTATCGAACCTGGTCGACAATAACGCCAATGGTTACATTGAAGTCGGGCTTAATTTCTTTAATAAGAAATAATGGTGGACGAAACTCATGAGTGCGAGGATAATATTCCAATAAATCTTCGATAGAGAACACACCCAGTTTGGCGAAAAGTTCGACACGCTTGGGGCCTACGCCTTTAAGATAACGCAAATCGTCTGTGGTTTGTTGCACGTCGGGTGACAAAATATTATATTCTCGCAAAAAATTATTCAGTTTTTTCTTCGGGGGTGGCACCGGTTTTGGAAACGATTTCGTCCAGCAATAAGCCAAGGTTGTCATAAACCCGGTCTTTAAGAATTATCTGCGAGGCATTATTGTTTTGTTGGCAATTGATTATGATTTTACCTTTGTTTTTAAAATTTCTTTTGTCGATGCCGGTGATCTGTTCGTAATCGATTCGGGTGCCATCGTTGAAAGTAAGGCCTTTATCATCGGTGACAATTTTTTTCTTTCCCAGATCTACAAACATTAATGCAGAATATATTAGTCCGGCAATACAGGCCAGGGGCCCATAGTATTTACTAAAAGCAAGAGATGAGTCGTCGGTTTTTTCCGGGAAGGCATCCAGGTCAATAGATTTGTAGTCGCCTTTAGCAAGCATAGTTCCAAATTCGGGATGGGCTTTGATAGCTTCTTCCAGAGTTTGATTATTAGGCATATTGGAATGTTCGATGATAAACTTTTTATTGATGAAGCCATCGTAGAAGCAATATAGGGCAAATCCAACCGCTATGGCGATGTAGATGATATACGTTTTTCGTGAATATTTACTGCCAGAGATTTCCATATTTGATACCCTTGTAATTATCAGTTATGTTTTTTTTATTAGAGGCCACCTATAGCCATTTATATATAATCGACAATATAGATATAATGCCACCACAAATTTATAAATGCAAGTGAATAATGTATTTATGGTATTTATTAAATTGAAGTTTGGCGTGAATGTGGGCCAACCATTAAATAAAAAAAATGATGGATTTATTTGCTAAGGCCATGTTTGGGTGCTATAGTTCAATAAGAGGAAAGGATTTAGAGCGTTTTTAATAAATCTATTAATGGGTATTTAAGTAAAGAAACAGGAAAAGATAAATGCGTAATTTTACGCATAGTGTTTTTACGATTAATATTCCATTATAAGGAGTTCTGTCGTTCCCGTTGTGCTAATAATGGTGATAAGGCAGCGGTTGAGCGACATTAATGATACGTGTGGCCGTAACAGAGTTTGAGATGTTGCGGCCACCCCCCTTAAAATCTTCGCAGTCGTTAGAAGAAACCGTGACAGTCGGAGCTGTCAACGACTGATTAGTTATTAATGTCATAAGTAAGTGAGGTACTAGTAACTTTAATAATCTAAGACAATTGGGTAGGATATACCCCGAAGCTGTGAAAACAGTCGAATTTAAGCAGCGTTAAGCCTGCTGGTCGGCAATAAAGAAGTGCTGAAAATGCATGATGTCTCGACCAAAAATTAAATAGAGCGAGCCTGAATTCTAAATTCAGGCTCGCTCTATTTTTATGTGTGGATAAAACAATTATTGTTAATCATCAATTGTATGATCAATTTTTTGTCGGATGATCATGGGTCGCAGAATTATCATTGTTCTGCCGAATAAATCTCCAAGACTGCGGTTGTATTTTGTAAGAAAAATAATTGAGCAAACAGCCAAAGCCAGAAAAACAGTTAAAGGCCAGAGCAGGAGTATCAATGCAATTGCCCGGAAAACATTGCGGATCAGGATTTGCTTTAGTGTTGGTTTTTGGCCATCAATGGCGACGACGGCCAGACCTAATGCGTATTTACCTGGAGTGAAAGTAAATGCTGTTTCCATGATTACATAATAGAGAAAAGTTACTGCCACAGTAAACAAAGCATAGAAATATAAATATCGCAGTAAAGCCGGAGGAACGGTATTCATTTGAATTTGTGTAAACAATATGTCTTGTGATACAAATTCCTGCACTTCTGGTGAAGAAGAATTGACCAAACCTTCAAATAATAATTGTGATAAAACCATAATAATCGAAAAATCAAATATTATTGCGATTATTCTGCGGACAACTGGTGCGGGCCTGACAATCGGCGGAAGTTCGATATCGACATTAAGTTTTGTTCGATTGAACCAGGCGATCACTATACTAAGCAGAAGAAATAATGATAAAGCAATTTCGATAAATTGTATGTAAGTAACTGTTTGTGAATCTTCAAAAGACAGGCCAACTTGTTGAGCTGTTGTGGTTTTGAGTAATTGCCCTTTTGTGTCATATTGTGCAATAATAATTTCTTCATTATTAACATACGAAAGCATGGCAATGCTTTGGCCAAATTCGGTGAATGAAACATTGTCTGATGGCATCACCAAATTTTCTTTATCAAATTGTAAATGGTCACTATGTAGCCACTGATCTTTTTGTTGCCAGCTGATACAATAATTAAAAATGTTTTTGTTTGTCGAGTTGTATTGTAATGCAATGCGGATTTGTTGATTGACAACCATAGGCCATAGATTGGTTATGTTAAATGTTAACTGCATGGTTTGAAAATCGGATAAAGTATTAGTAGTTAAATTATATTGGCAAACATTTACCTGGCCATATTCAATGACAAAGAAATAAATCAGGTCGTTGGCGGCGAGAATTTTGATTTTGGCATCACCTTTATCTTCAAGAACATTTAACTGGTCGGTTACAAGTTTCCATCTGCTCTGGTCATGACTGCGGATTAAGAGCAGTTGGCCCTTGGTATAGCCTTTGGCCTGGTTTTCATTTTTGCTATCTGCGATGGCCGGACCGATGGGTTTTGCAATATCTTCTGTCGCTCTAACTAAAGCGTAAACATTGCGATGGGTTTTGTCATTTTGGCTGTAAGCATTGATGAGGCTGGTTTTGACGGGGATGAATTGGCCATCGTTTGTTCCATAAAGAGAATAATACTGGGCACCGCCGAGATTAAAATATAGTTTCAAATTATTATTGCTAACGACTGCAGCTGTAGGTTTGCCAGGATGCCAGAAGCCCATCATGAATTCATTGTCTACGAGTTTTTGGCGGCAAATCTGAAAGCCTTGCCGCCCTTTTACGATTCTTGGCAAAGCCAACCATAAGCTTTCACTATCGCCAGCCATCAGGGCCGGGCTGAGAGTTAGTTCTTGCTGAAGGGGTTTTTCTTCTTGAGAGAAAGCCGGGGTAGCAATCATAATCATTAAAACTAAAATGCAAATATATTTTTTCATTTTTACCAATCTATAATTTCTGTCAGTGAGTCAATCAATAATTTATATTGTCATCGGTTATCTGGCGATAGTCATCTACGCCTTCGATGCTTTCAGGTCTGGAGAACAAACTTGTTTTGTCTCTGGTGCTTGGGCGATATTTATCTAATCTAATTAGCATTGAACTTTCCTTTACTGGAAAGCTTATCAAAATTTTTGTCGGGACCAAAGCTTTGTCATCGCCAAACTCAATATAGTTATCCAGTTGGCTATGTATAACCAGTTGTCCGTCCCAGCTATAGCCATTAATTTCGGTGGGCAGGTTTGTATATCTGTCAAAAATGATTTCTCGAGCGATGCGCAACCCGCGACCATCAAATTCTATACATTCAAGAATATTCTTTTCTGGAAAAATTTTATAGGCAGGGCGAACAGCTTTGGAATTTAATGGCCGCCAACCAATAAAATCCAAAAGCAACTGCGGATCAAAAAACATATCTTCGGTATTTAATTTTCCTAGATCTTTATATTTTCCCCAGAAACCAAATTTGCCGGTTAAGGTATACATCCAGAATTCATTTTCATTTGAAGCGATGACCAGTGCTTCTGGGTTAGCAGGTGCGCGCGTTTGTAAATAAAAACTTCCCCTGTCATCTTCATCGATACCAGGTTTGAAAAACAATACGCCACCGAGTTCATTATAATGATGATATTTATTTTCCAGTTCGCCCTGCTCATTTGCAATGGGTTCAACAAAATCCAAAGTCCATTGACTGATAGTGGCTTTGAGTTTTGGTATTTTATAAAAATTATCATTATAATTTTTTATTATTTCGTCAAGCGATAAATCAACCGGTGCCGGTCGTGGTGATGTTTTTGCCAGATGGCAGCCAATGCATAAGGTCAACAGGATGGATAAAATTAATAGAGGGCTGAAATTTTTTGCTTTAGTTGTCACTGTATATCTCCACTTAAGATTGTGCCGAGGTCTTGTGAAACACTTTCTATTTGTTCATCGGTTAATTGCGGATTTATAATTTCATGTAAGTTTGGATCTTTAACCATTTTCATTTTCCATATTTCTTTATTTTCTTCGTTGCGATAAGAATCTTCATATTTCAGGATTCTTTTACGCATCAGTATTAAAGCTAATACGAATCGGAAATTTATTTTGGTTTGGTCTTCTTCGCCTTCGAGTCGGTGGAAAATATTAATCAAAACCGCATCGTCGACCAATAGTTTTTGTTTAGGTTTACGCAGAGGAATCTTGGTCTTCCAGAAGCAAAAAACTTCAGGGTGATTTTCATTCCAGAATTGGCAGCTGTAATCACGGCGCTCAAAGCCCTTTTCGCCATCGATTAATGCTGCATAATATTCATCCCCAGGTTCAATTTTTTTTTCAGTTCCAAAGCATACGCCATCGGTTCTTTGTACTTGCCACTGTTCCATCTAAGTAGTTTCTACTCCTATTACTTACATTGAAAACCTTAATAAGGTTTTAATTTTAATCAAATTTAAGGTATTGTTCGAGTTTTTCGAGAGTTTTGGGCCCAATGCCTTTGACATTAGCTAAATCGTCAAGTTTTTGGAAAGCCTTATCGTTGTTTTTGCTTACATAATCGTTTCGGTATCTGATAATGGCATCGGCTGTTTGCCGCCCAACATCCGGGAGTCGTGATAATGAAGCCCAATCGGCGACATTAGGATTGATGCGATTATCAATTTGTGATTCCAGCGAGCTATCGTCAGAGGGATACCCACTAGACCATATTGTATATAAACTGCTGATACATAACAGGCAAATCAGTAAATAAAGCGAAAAATATCTTTTAAGTCTTTGCCGCCCTTGTGTTGGGTGGCCGCAGTATTTATTAGCAGTACGTCTTATATTGAATAAATTCCCCATATTTTATACCTATTTAGTAAGACTATAAGTCACTGTCATTACAGAACTTACTGCGAAGCCTATCGAAATCATCCAGGTTATAAAATTCAATTATAATTTTGCCGCGATGTTTGTTTTTACCAGCGGTTTTAATTTGAACTTTGGTTCCCAGAGATTGGGCCATTTCTTGTTCGAGTTCCAGGACATGGGCACCCTTTTGGACTATAGTTTTTTCGATGTCTTCGCCCTGTTGTAAGGATTTAACTTTTTTCTCCAGTTCACGAACTGACATTCCTTTGTTGGCAATATGTAAAGCTAAATCAACTTGCTGCCTTTGAATTTTTAGCCCCAACAAGGCTCTGGCATGCCCCATAGAGATTTTGCCTTCAGATAATAATTGTTTGACATCATCAGGCAATTCCAGCAATCTGATATAGTTTGCAATGGTTGAGCGGTCTTCACCAAGCTTTTCTGCAGCATCGGATTGATTGATAGCGAACTTTTGGAGGTATCTTTGGTATGCCAACGCCCTTTCCAAGGGGTTCAAGTCTGCCCGGTGAATGTTTTCAATTAAGGCCCATTCTACCATCTGTTCTTCGTTTGCCTCTTTAACGATAGCTAAAATGGTGTTTTTATCGGCCATTCGGGTTGCACGAAGTCGTCTTTCGCCAGCAATGAGTTGGTAGCCATCGCCCATTTCTCGCACTATGATAGGCTGGATCAAGCCATTGGCTTTAATGGAGTCGGCTAGTTCCGATAATCTATCCTGGTCCCAATAACTACGTGGCTGATGTGGGTTGCGATTGATTTTTTCTACACCAATCTCAATTATTCGGTCTATACCAGTGTATTTATCGGGCGTTAAGGCGGTTGTTACCGGACTGTCCTGTGTTTCATTTTCTTGTAGACGTGTAGAAGATAGCAGAGAATTAAGTCCCCTGCCCAGTCTTTTTCGGGGTTCAGCCATCCAAAGCTCCTGTATTGAGGTTATATATATTGTAATCTTATATATGTTGTTTATTTATTGAAATAAATGTCAATAGCATATTATCGGCTATTTATACATATTTTCAACAAATAAATGGAAAAGACTTTTGTTTCACGTGAAACAACCCATGAATTAATTACATAAATATGATTGGTAGTTGTATTGTTTCACGTGAAACATATTAAATCGGGATATAGATTCATAGGTGTGGATATGAATGTGTTAGTCATGAATCTTCGTTTTTACGCGGAGGGTATTCCTGTTTGATAATTTAATGCAATAAATGACTAAGTAAGCTAATGGTATAAAAAAGCAGTGTTCCACGTGGAACAATATTTATTCCAGACGATCCGCGTCAATAATGTTATCATTGTCATCGAGGTCGGTAACTTCGACATTGACATAGTTATCCCGGTTAGTTTTACGTGTTGTCAGCCAGGCTCTGAAAGCTACCTGAAAACATGCCAAAGCGCCTAGGTACATCAAAGCTGCCCAAAAATAGGCAATCACTTTAGGGAACATAATTGAAAGGGTGCCAATGCCCGCTAAAACCAAGCCAATAAAGCCAACAGTCTTACCAATAAATTTGCCTATTGGGTTATCGGAACCTGAACCAAAGCCCATTTGACTAGAAAAACTTCCTCTAAAAAAATTGGTTTTTGCCATATAATTTTCCCCATAATATTAGAAATAAACACATAATGCATTGTAAATAAGACACTTACATTTATCTATGCAATGCTTAATATACATCATAACCTATTATTAAAGTATATGCAAAACAAAATCTGCAGCATCCTGCAAAAGTAGTAGTAGGTCGGCAGGGTATTATTTAGCGATGACGTACGTTTCATTTACATTCGAGCCAATTTTCGCTGCTATTTACGTCAACCAATAAAGGGACATCGAGCTTTAGTGCTTTTATCATTTCATCTCTTACGATTTGGCCATAATCTTCGGCTTTATCTTTGGGGAGTTCAAAGACTAATTCATCATGAACCTGCAATAACATTTTCATGTCAAGATTTTCATCTGTTATCCGTTTATCGATATTGATCATAGCGACTTTAATCAGATCAGCGGCACTGCCTTGCAATGTGGTATTGACAGCCATCCTTTCGGCCATCTTGCGTAAATTATTATTGGATGAATTGATGTCAGGGAGCATTCGACGACGGCCAAGAATAGTTTGGACATAGCCACACTTTTTGGCATCTTCAATTACGGCTTCCATATAATCTTTGATGTGACTATAACGATAAAAATAATCTTTGATAAATTTATCCGCTTCTTTTACAGACATACCTGTTCCGCGAGACAGGCCAAAAGCGCCCTGGCCATAAATGATTCCAAAGTTGACAGCCTTAGCACAACTTCTCATTTCAGAAGTAACATTATCGAAGGCTACGCCATAAACTTGTGCTGCGACAAAACGATGGATGTCCTGGCCATTATTAAAAGCTTTAAGCAGATCTTCATCCTGGCTGAAATGGGCAAGTAGTCTTAATTCAATTTGCGAATAATCTGCGGCCATCAAAACATTATTTTTGTCACCTGGGATAAAAGCTTTGCGAATTTTTTTACCTTCTTCGGTTCGCACAGGAATATTTTGCAGGTTGGGGTCACTGCAACTAAGTCGACCGGTTGCGGTGCCGCATTGATTAAACGAACAGTGAATTCTTCCGGTGCGATTATTGACCATTGTGCCAAGGGTATCGACATAAGTATTTTTCAATTTACTGAGTTGTCGATATTGAACCATCATCGCAGCGACAGGGTGTTGGCTGCTTAATTCTTCTAAGACTTCCTGATCGGTAGAAAAACCGGTCTTGGTTTTTTTGGTTGGCTTCAATCCTAATGTTTCAAACAATATATTGGATAGTTGTTTAGGCGAATCAATGTTGAATCGACAGCCGGATTCTTTGTAGATGTCTTCTGTTAGCTGCTGGAGTTGATCAGACATTTGGGTATTAAGTTTTTTCAGCCATGGTATATTAATAGCGATGCCATTAAATTCCATTTTTGCTAAAACATGTAAAAGAGGAATTTCAACATCGTCTAATAATTTTTGTAAATCTTTATCGTCAAAATTTTTCTTAATATACTCAGCCAGTCGCCAGGTAATGTCTGCATCTTCGGCGGCATAGTCGCTGGCCATTGTGGTATCGACCAAATCGAAAGTGATTTGTTTTTTCCCTTTGCCCAGTAGCGAAGAGATTTTGATGGTTTCGTGGCCGAGGTAATCTTGAGCCATCGCGTCCATGCCAAAGCGGTTTCTTCCACTGTCTAATGTGTAGGCAGCTATCATTGTGTCAAAGCTGATGCCTTTGAGGTTAATGCCGGCATTTCTGAGCACGATCATATCATATTTGATATTCTGTCCGATTTTTTTTATATTTTCATCTTCAAGAATTACGGCAAGCGGTTCGCGGATGTCATCGAAATCCATGCGATACTGGCCCAGGGGAGCTTTGAGGGGGATGTAATAGCCAGTTCCACTTTGCCAGGAAATGCTAATACCTACCAGTTCACAGCCAACCGGGTTTAATCCAGTGGTTTCGGTGTCGATTGCAAAAACTTTTTGTTGTTTTAATTTTTTATAGAATTTGGCGAACTTATCATCTGAGTCGATTAGTTCATATTGCAAATGTTCTTCGGGTATGGTTGGTGAATCGAATAAAGTCGCCTCGGTTTGGTTGGTAGGGCGGCTGCTTCGATTTAATTTCATTTTCGGTTCGGGTGTGTCGATGTCAATTGACATTTGCTTTGCAATTTTATGAAAACCTAATTCTTCAAATATAACTTTAAGTTTTTCGGCGTCGGGTTCTTTGGTTTGGAATTGATCATAATCAATTTCCATTGGTACATCACAATTGATCGTGACAAGTTTTCTGGATAGTTCCAGAGTTTCTAAACCAGCACGCAGATTTTCGCCACGTTTGCCTTTTAGTTTGTCGGCATTTTTTAAAAGGTTATCGAGATTATCGTATTCGGCAATCCACTGGGTTGCTACGCCGGGACCAACGAGTTTGACGCCGGGGATATTGTCAGAGGTATCACCCATGAGTGCTAAGACATCAACAACCTGATTGGGTCGAATACCTTTTTTTTCAAAAAGGGCGTTGGCATCAATTGTCAAATCTTTTTTAACATCATACATATATACATGGTCATTAATTAATTGTTCGAGGTCTTTGTCTTTGGAACAGATAAAAGCTTCGATATCTTTATCCGCTTTTTCTGTCAATGTTCCAATTAAGTCATCGGCTTCATAACCTTCTAAGCCAATGACGGTGATATTCATCGCTTCAAGAATTCTCTTAATGTCGGCGATTTGTTCGGGCATTTCTTCTGGCATAGGAGGGCGGTTGGCTTTGTAGTCGGGATACATATCATGGCGGAATGTTTTACCTTTGGCATCCATAGTTACGACGATCATATCTGGTTTTTTATCTTTTAAAATTTTTAAGATGATATTAGTGAAGATATATGTGGTTTTGGTTACCCGGCCATCGGGTGACATAAGGTTGCCACCCATAGGGGCAAAATGAGCAGAATAAATATGTGCATGGCCATCAATAATATATAAGCTTTTGGACATTGGTTTGCCTTTCATTTAGTATAAGTTCATATGATAGTCGATTAGCATGAAAGTGTAAAGTGGCGAAAAATGTGAACATAAAAAAGCTTCGCTATTATTTTAATAGCGAAGCTTATATGAAGTATGCACTGATTACCAAAAAGAATCAGCAGCAATTGCAAGGACTATAAATTTAAGGAACAATCACACCTGTTCCTACCAGCCAATGAGCGGCAAAGATACCAAAGTCGGCAATATCAACCTGTTTATCGAGATTCAGATCGCCTGGAATAGGATTATCTTCATAGCCAGGGGCGTTGGTTGTCAGCTCGAAAGCCAGATCCCAGGATTCACCATTTAATTCGACAGGTTCACCTTCGATCCATTTGGCCCCGATTTTATATGGCATAAAATCAGCACCGACAGTGTTAGGCCATACTGTGCCATCAGGGTTTTGTACCATATAGGTGCGTACCGCATCATCATTAAAGTGGTGTGGCCTGGTTTTCCAGCCCCAAGGGTGTTGAACTTCCTGATTAGGCCCATAGTATGCCGCAATACTTAGCCAATAAACGTTTCTGCCACCTTGGGTTCCATCTTCACCAATTGGATCCTGCCAGAACCACTGGTCCTGACTGAGGAATTGGGCGAATTGGAAACAGGCTTCATTCTCTATTGCCAAATCTGGATCTCTGGGGTCTTTATCAAAGCCGGCGAAGTTCCAAACAGAGCTTTCACAATAATTTTCCCAGATCATCACGCCCGGATGGCTGAAATTACCAGTGGCATCTTTGGGTACATCTGTCCATATTCCTATATGGAAACCTTTGGGCATTTGTCCTGGAGGTGGATAAGGCTGTGTCCAGCCTAAAAATGACCCCCACCAGTGAATGTCAGTTATCGGACGCTTGTCGGTGCATTCCCAGTCATCGGCCATAAATGGTGGCCTCTTAAATAAGGAAAGTTCATCCCAACCGTAAATCATATTGTCATCAGTAATTACTGGTGGTTGTGAATATTTAACAAACCATTTTGAATTCACCGCCGGGCCAGGGCCAGGGCCGGTATTTGGGACAACCTTAAATTCGTCCCAGGCATTCCAGTATAATTTAGTTGTAGAACCTGCACCTGGAGGTGGAGTTGGAAACGTTCCAGGGGTTGAATGGAAAGTTTCATTGATGAAAAATGAGACTACTTGAGTAATATCGAAACCCGGGGTTATGGCATACCCACTGGCAGAGGGGTTCGGAGCAGTCATCCCCATTGTTGGGATATCATTGGTATTGATAGTAATGGTTGTTGACGGTGGGCTACTGGGGATATCAGCTGGATTTGTCCATGACCATGATACTTGAGCACCATTGATGTCTTTAAGCCCAAAAGAAACGTTAACGATCGCCGGTGGGGGGTGGACGATAAGCGAAATCGTACAGTTGCTAAGGTCTGGATCAATTCCATAAACAAAGTCCCATCCAGCAGTTGCGGTGAAATCGGGTAAGACATCAGGACCGCCCCAGGCCATTATCAGGCATGGCTCGTCAGGATATTCGGGGTTATCATCACCTTCAAAGACATAAAGGTCGGCGGGCAGTAGTTCACCAAAATCAGGGGCCTTGCCATCGGCAAGATTTCTTTCCCAAAACATCCTTTGGTCATGTAGTTGTTCGACGCCTGTTGGGCTGACCATATTCTGCCCTTCCTGTCCAAACAGGAGCATTTCCCATTCTTGAAATGAATCGACCAGAAAAGTTGGTTCTGCTGATGCTGTGGGTACCAGCCATGCCGTGGTAACCAGCATAATCGCGAACCAGATGAATTTATTTCTAAAATTCATAACAGTACCTCCATAAAAAGTTGATATGAGCCTGTTGCACAATGTTTTCAAACCCAACCGTTTTGGGTCCGATGGCTGTTTGAGTGAGACGGCTCATTTT
>JAEIOG010000112.1 GCA_016342495.1 Phycisphaerae bacterium | reverse complement strand
TCACCTGAAGTATTCTATTTAAACCATAAACCTTTTGCAATAAATAATTTATGATTTATTGAGCAAGCCCTATTTAGAGAATTTATAGGGTGTGTTGAAATTATCAATTTGATAAATAATGGGATAACTAACGATTGTTTTCTTTGATTTTTTGGACAAAAATCAAGTTTAGCGGGTCGCTACCGCTCGCCGCTGTTTGAATTAGGTCGGGCAGCTTGCGTTGCTCCGCTGTTGTTTTGGTTGTTGGTTTGCGCAATTTGGCTAATTTTTATTGGGCATTTGGCGTTTCTTTTTTTTATAATTGGGATAGAATAAAATAATACAATGCAGTCGGTCTTTTATGTATTGTTGGTTTTGGAAATAAATCGCGTTCTGCGATATCGAAAGAGGTGTTTTATATTTTGCGTAATATTTAAGCGATAGTTGGCGGGAGTCAATGTATGCGTTTGTGATATATTACAATTTTAAGTGATAAATGTGACATTACATATCGGTAATGAAATTAATCTATTCTTTGTTTTGGAGGCTCCGGATCATGAAAAAGTTATTTGTCTTTGGTTTAATGTTGGTTTTGGTTTTTGCTGTGGGAGCGAGAGCTGATGTAGTTTTGAACTTTGGTAATGGGACAGCTGAGGTGAGCTCAGCGGGAGATAGTTTTGTGATTACGGTTGACACAGCTGCAATGACAGCGGTTAGTGGGGAAGGAGATAGCTTTGACGCGCATATAGGGATAGATGAAGGCGGGACAATAACAGCTGCGGGGACATTGGTTCTTACCGGTAATGCGGGATTTGGGTTTAGCTCAGCGGCAGCAAGTTGGGATGAGACTGATGCGGCAAGTAATAATGTGGTTCGATTTTGCATGAAGAATGGTTCTTTCGGGTTGGCACCTTTTGGGGCAGGAGAAAGATTCCAGGAAAGCGAGATTCTCTGGTTTGAAGTTAGTGGTCTCAATGGTGCAGCTATGCATTTAAAGGGATACACTTTGTATGATAATAATGCCAACAGGTTAGATTTTTATTCAGGTCAGGGAACAGCGATTAATTTAATTGGTGAAGCTGACGTTAGCAAGACATTGGATACGCCAATTATTTTAAATGAAGGTGATAAATTTGGTTGGGGCTGGAGAAACGGAGGCGATGGCACGCGATCAGGTTTGATGAGCATCACATTTGATGTTATTGGCGGCGGGACCAATAGTGCTCCTGTTATTAATCCTATCGCGAGGCCTTCGAGCAGGGCTGAAGCGTTGGCGACGCCTGCGGATGCAGATCATCCAGTTGAGGGTGAAGGTATTCATATCGGCAGAGGAGATGTGGTAGCAGATCCGAATCAGTCGGCTGACATTGATGCGGGTGCATTTGATCCCGATGGCGATGAGTTGACTTATTTGTGGGCAGTGAAAGAAGCACCAGTTGGGGCGGTGGGTTATAGTTTTAATGATGATAGCAGCGCGACCCCCAGGTTTAATATTGCAGCGGGGGTATTGGGTGATTATATTTTAGAAGTTTTGGTAGAAGATGGGGTGAATCCAGCAGTTGTCGGTGAGGTTACAGTTACGGTATTGGATAACTGGTCGCCAACAGGAAGGATTCCAGATACAGCAGAGACTAATGATAGAGAAATATATTATGATGAGATGACGCTTTGGGATGCTAATAGTGGTGATCCCGAAGGCGATGGTTTGACTTATGTGTGGGCTGTTGATCCGGCGATTAGCTTTATGGATGCGACGGTTGAAGATCCCAATATATTTGTGACATCCGGGGAGCCTGGTTCAGCTGGCGATTATGAATTACAGTTGGTGATTTCCGATGGTCAATACACGACTGCGACAAGTAATATTTTAACGGTTGTGGACAATGTGATACCTACGGTTACAGCTGACGATGATTTGTTTACCAGTTTAGATGAAGGCGGGACAGTGCAATTAGCTGGGGAGGTTGTTGATGATGTGTATCCTAAGCCTTATGAATTGGTAGTTGGATGGACAGTATTGACTCAGCCCGCTGGTGCGACGGTTATTTTTGATCCAGATGCTACAGCTGTTGATGCGGTTGTGACATTTGATATGGTGGGCGAGTATGTATTGCAATTGTCGGGAGATGATGGCAGTGGCGCGATTGTTGATACGGTTGCGGTAACGGTTTGGCCTGAGATGTATAAGATGCTGGAGACGCCTTTGCTGCCTAGCGATGATACATTTGTTCGCAAGAACAGGCTAACTAATACTCATGGCGGTTCGAGTACATTGCGTGTGGCACCGAGCAGTGAGAATGGGACATGTTATGCTTATTTGAAATTTGATATTTATGGCGGTGTTCCAGGAGCGGTTAAGTCAGCTAAGTTGAGAATGAAGACCCAGGAAGGATTTGTTAATACGACGGTGTCGGCGGTTAGTTATGGCCAAACGGGTGAATGGGCAGAAGCTGACATAAGCTGGAGTAGTGATGATCTGGTTTGGGGAGCTGAGCTAGACGGTAAGGTTGATTTGGCAGGGGGGAGCTGGTATGAATTTAATGTATCAGGGATGGCATTGGAAGCTGATGGTAAGGTGACCTTTGGGATGAAAGCAGACGATGAGCCCGAAGTAAATCATGATTGGTTCTCGAAAGAAAGTGCTGGCAATGAACCTGGTTTGGTGGTTGCATATGATCCTAATGAGGCATATGGGCCTTTGCCAATTGATGGATTGGGGCAGGTGCATGTAGCAAGTGGTTTGAGTTGGCTGCCTGGCGGATCGGGTGTTGCGACTAATATGGTTTATTTGAGTACCGATCCTGATCCGTTTAGTAATCCTGAATTGACTAAGGTGGTAACCAAAGCAGGGGGAGTTGGTGATCCTGGTCGTCAGCTACTTGATTTGGCAGGAGATTTTCCTGACGGGCTGACTTTGGATACTACATATTATTGGGGTGTTAATAATGGCGATAAGGATAGCGAAGTGTGGAGCTTTGTGACGATGGGCGTTGATCCTGAGATGCCAATAAGTATTGCACCAGCAGATGGGACGACTGATCTGGTTGCCCCTGAGAAAGTTATTTTCCAGTATGATACTTTTGAAGGTGTTGTTCATGATGCTATTCATCTTTATGTAGGGTCTGATTTGGCAATGGTCGAAGGGCTCGATAGTGGAGTTAAGCTTGCTGATGTGCAAGTGGATTATAGCATAGATGATCCTAATGGTATTGATGCTCGAAGCATTATTGATTTTGTGCCTAATACTGAATATTTCTATCGCTTTGAAGGAATGATCGGTGGGGAGAGTAAGGCTAATGCGATCAAGAGCTTTAGTACAGGTTTTTATATTAATGTTGAAGGATTTGAAGATTTAGCTAAGTCGGGTACTGTTTTGGATCCTGTGGGGGTTGTCAGTGCGGTGATTGCTACAGAAGCACGCACGGGGGCCGATTCGTTACAGGTGGATTATGCTGGAGCTGGGAGTGTGGTAATTGCACTAGACCGAGCTCACGATTGGGATGATGCGAATGTTGAGACTTTGGCATTGTTTGTTCGTGGTATGACAGGTAATACCGGAGCGGTTTTGGTGACGCTTGAAGATGCTTCCGGTGCAGCAGCGACGATTGCTTGTGATGTTGATGTCGCCCAGGAAGATCCATGGCAGGCGATAAGTATTGCTGTAGCTGACTTTGGGATTGATTTGTCTGAAGTTAGAAGAATTTATATTGGTGTTGATGGCGGAGCTGGGACGATTTATGTCGATGATATTAGATTGATCGCGCCAGTGGACGAGACTGCATTGCTTGGTTTTGGGGCTTATTATCCGTTTGACATTGATGGCAGTGATGTGAGTCCTGCGAATCTGGATTTGACATTTAAGGTTGACGTGGCAGGAAGTGCTGGCGTTGGAGCTGATAATGTTGCAGGCGGCGGAGCATTGAAGCTTGAGTCTGATGTGACAGGTAATACAGGCGGTATGGCTCATTGCACTAATGCGACATTGGGTGCCAGAGATGGCATTACGGTTTCATATTGGCGTAAAGACGGGACGATGGACGATAGCCCATGGAAAGGTATGGTTCAGGAAGGTCCTGACCGTGATACCGCGAATGTGTCGAGCAAGCAGGTATGGGGTTCGGTTCGTGTCAGCAGTTCGCGAAATAGAAGTATGGTAAGGCATGATGATTTAACCAATACTACCGCATGGTATACAAGCGAGACCGATGGGCCTGACGCACGTGACGGCAAATGGCATCATATGGCGATGACTTATGATGCTGCGACCGGGACGCTAAGAAGCTATGTCGATGGTTTGTTAATGAATGAGATTGTCGAAACTCCCGGTGAGTTGATAGTTGGAGATGTGCCAATGAGTGATTCTGATTTAACTACGACTGATTTTGGTATCATGATCGGTGCTTTTAAGCCTGAAGCGATTGCGGGGAATCAGGGATTGACGCCTGGGCAGATGTCATATGTTGGCCATTATGATGGTTCGATTGATGAAGTTGTGCTTTATACTAAGGCATTGGGTGCAGCTGAGATTGATTTGATTAATCGTAAAGGAGTGACCATTGACGCAGATCTGAACGGTGATGGTGTAATTAACTTGCTGGACTTTGCTGTATTGGGCAATGGTTGGCAGGTTGAGTATGACATTGATGATCTGGAAGCATTGCTTGGACTTTGGTTGATTGAGTAGGTAGTTTATTTAATCGGTATGAGCAATGAAGTTTAGTGATAACCCCCCGCACAGGTCGGGGGGCTAACGAAGATTGATTTTATGGGAGCTGCATTTTTTTGTGGCTCCCTTTTTTGTTGTGGGATAACTAGCGTTTATTTTCCTTGATTTTTTGGATAAAAATCAAGGCGTCGGGGCGTTAGCGCTTCCCGCTATTGTGTTGTGGCATGTCCTTTAGGCCCGGGGTAGAGAAGGTTGGAATATGTGGCGAAATCTAAAAAATGTCCATTAAATGTAAAAATATTCTATTTCATAAATGGGTTATAAATTGTTTAATGATAAGAGTTAACTATCGCAGAATTATAATAAACAAAAGGATTGGTGCTATGAACAGAAGAAGCTTTCTGGGTAATATTGGTATTGGTGCTATGGGATTGGCTTTTGGTGGGAGTTCTGCTTTTGGGCGGATAAAAGCCAAAAAGCCTAATGTTTTGTATATTATGTCTGATGACCATGCTGCCAATGCGATAGGGGTTTATGGCAGTCGGTTGGCGAAGTTGAATCCTACGCCTGTGATTGATAAGCTAGCGAAAGAGGGGATGAGGCTGGATAATTGTTTTTGTACAAATTCAATTTGCAGTCCGAGCAGGGCGACGATTTTGACTGGTCAGTTTAGCCATGTAAATGGCGTGACTAGTTTAGGGGGTAAAGTTGAGGCGGACAAGCAGTATTTACCGATTTTGATGGGGCAGGCGGGCTATCAGACGGCGATGATTGGCAAATGGCATTTGGGTATTGAGCCTATGGCATTTGAGTATTATAAGGTTCTGCCCGGGCAGGGTAAGTATTTTGATCCTGATTTTAAGGAAAGAGTGACGCCTGGGGCTAAGGAGGAGGCGGTTAAGGACAAAGGGCATAGCTCGGACGTTATAACTGATTCGTCTTTGAAATGGCTAAAAGGGCGTGATAAGAGCAGGCCTTTCTTTTTGATGCATCATTTTAAGTCGCCTCATGGCCAATGGGAAAATGCTCCGAGGTACGATAGTTACCTGGAAGATGTGGAAATACCTGAGCCTGAGAGTTTGTATGAGCAGGGTGATTTTGGTTCGATTGCGACATTGGGTGCTAAAGGCGAATTGAAGCATTTGGTGGGCTCTTCGGTAGGGTTGCGAAATGAGCATCGGAATATGGCTTATCAGATAAAGATAATGAAAGAAGAAGGGGCAGAAGAATTAAGTGAAAAAGAGATAAAGCATTTGGCATATCAGAGATATCTAAAGCGATATTTGCGTTGTGTCAAGGGCAATGATGATAATATAAAAAGGTTGGTGGATTATTTAGCAGCTGAGGGGGAGTTAGATAATACGATTATAATTTATAGCTCAGATCAGGGGATGATGTTAGGAGAGCACGATTATATTGACAAACGTTGGATGTATGAAGAGTCATTGCGTATGCCTTTTGTGGTGCGGTATCCCAAGGCGATCAAGGCTGGTTCGGTTAGTGACGCGATTGTGAACAATGTGGATTTTGGGCCTTTGATGCTGGACTATGCTGGGGTTGAGAGGCCTGGTTATATGCAGGGGCGGAGTTTTCGAGAGATTTTGGAGACGGGTAAGGAGCCTTCGGATTGGCCACAATTGAGTTATTATCGCTATTGGCTGCATATGGCGCATCATTATAATCCGGCACATTTTGGGATTCGGACGAAAGAATATAAATTGATATTCTTTTATGGGCAGCCTGAAAAAGAAGGGAAAATGCATGCGACGCCTCCGGGATGGGAGCTTTATGATATGAAGAAAGATCCTGAGGAGTTGAATAATCTTTATGGTAAAAAAGAATATGTTAAGGTTGCGGATAAATTGAAAAAGCAGTTGTTGGCTGAAAGAAAGCGAATTGGTGATTTGGATAAAGAAAATCCGCATATTTTGAATGTTATCGCTAAGCATTGGGAAGGCGGGGAAGAAGCTTCGCGTGAGTTGTCGGGTAAGCTGGCGGAGGCTCCGGAAATATTTGAGAAGAATGAGTTTTCGGGGAAGAAGAGGAAGAAAAGTGAGAAAGATAGCAAGTGAGTAAGTGAGTAGGTTGTGGTGTTGTCGAGCAAGTTGACAACGTTGATTTGTGGTTTTGTATATATGATCGTCAAAATTTATATTGATGATAAACAAATAGGAGTATACATAGAATGAAAAAGTTTGGTTTTATAATAATTAGTTTGGTTTTGATTGTGGGATGTGGTGGACCTGGTGTGCAGGAGGTTATTGATGATGGGCCTTTTGAGGCGGAGTGGGAATCATTGCAGGGCCATGATGATCCGGAATGGTTTATGGATGCTAAGTTTGGGATATATACCCATTGGGGCGTTTATAGCGTGCCTGAATTTGGCAATGAATGGTATCCGAAATGGATGTACGCTAAGGGCTATGAGCATAGAGTGCGGGGGAATTATTATGATCATCATGTAAAAACTTATGGCGATCCATTGAAGTTTGGTTATAAGGATTTGGTGCCTATGTTCAAGGCAGAGAAGTTTGACGCGGATGAATGGGCTCAGTTGTTTAAGGATTCAGGGGCGAAGTTTGCCGGACCTGTGGGAGAACACCATGATGGTTTTAGCATGTGGGACAGCGATGTCAATGCCTGGAATGCGATGGATATGGGGCCCAGAAGAGATATTGTGGGTGAATTGGGAAAAGCGGTGAAGAGTCGTGAGATGAAATATATTGTTTCATTGCATCATGCTCGCAAGTGGTGGTTTTATGAGCCTTCATATGATTTAGGTGATGGGGTTGATACGCGTGATGTGCGATATGCTGGGCCTGGGAAGATTTATCCTACGCCCCATAAGCAGGCACCGGGTTATCAAAAAATTGGTGGTGATGCGCCGGATGATGCTTATATGGAGGAATGGTTAGCAAAGACAATAGAGGTGATTGACAAATATGATCCTGATATATTGTGGTTTGATAGTGGGCTGGCAAAAGAGAAATTCTGGCGGGGCAGGACCGAAGAATTTAATGAGTACAAGAAAGAGTTTATGGCTTATTATTATAATAAGGCAGCTAAAGACGGCAAAGAAGTTGTGGTTAATTATAAGCATGAAGATTTCCCCAAAGGTTCTGCGATTATCGATATCGAAAGAGGGCGAATGGATACTTTGACGGATTATCCGTGGTTAACTGACACCGCAGTGGGGATGAAATCATGGTCTTATGTGAAGAATCCGAAGTATAAAAATACCGATGCATTGATTGATGTTTTGGTTGATATTGTCAGTAAGAATGGGTGTTTGCTGTTGAATATCGGGCCTAAGCCTGACGGTTCGATACCGGTTGAGATGAAAGAAACTTTGCTGGGGATGGGTAGATGGCTAGAGATAAATGGTGAGGGGATTTATGGTACAAGGCCCTGGAAGAAATATGGTGAAGGGCCTACGGGTTATGAAGGCGGGCATTTTAAAGAATCTCAGGAGAGTATTTATGTCGCAGAAGATATTCGTTTTACGACCAAGGGTGATGTGCTTTATGCAATTGCATTAGATTGGCCTGGGGAGGAGATGGTCATAAAGTCTTTGAGAGCGAATGAAAAGGCATTTGGGGATATTAAGGAGATTCGGATGCTGGGGCATGAAGGTAAGTTGGAATTTAGTCGTGAGGTTGATGGTTTGGTTGTGAAGATGCCTGATAGCAAGCCTTGTGCGAATGCGTTTACGGTGAAGATTGTGTTGAAATAAGTGAAAAGTTAAAAGTATAGTAAGCGTTCACGCTTATACAAGCTCTTTGCGTCTTAAAATTTCACGCAAAGACGCTAAGACGCAAAGCTAAGAAACGATAGCACTCGATAAATCAGAATTATGTTGATTGTAAACAAATAGAAATGCGGTAGTAATTTCGTCCTGTGGAGCAAAGCATGTGAAATTAACGATTAATGCTGTTTTTAGCCTAACCCCCCGCACAGGTCGGGGGGCTAACGAAGATTACTTCATATTTGCTAAAATATTGCAGGTTTTTCATGTTTTGCTTAGCGTCTTTGCGACTTTGCGTGAGATAATAAAGACGCTAAGAATAATGTAAAAGAGATATTAGTGTGAACGGTTACAAAGTATAAAACTAAAAGTTGTGGTGTCGCTTTGGGACGATAAATCGTTCAATCGCTTGCGCTCATGGCTTTATTAAGAGGATTTTAGAATGAAGTATTTGACATTAGTAATAATTATATCATGTTTGTTTTTTCAGAGTGGCTGTCAGAAGCAATATGTTTTTGAAGCTACGAGTGAATCATTGAAGAATTATGAAGTTCCAGAGTGGTATGAAGATGGGAAGTTTGGCATTTATTTTCATTGGGCGCCGTTTTCGGTAGCTGGCTATGTGACCGAATGGTATCCCAAATGGATGTATCAGGAAAGCAAGCGGAATGACATTAAACAGCATCATATTGATACGTGGGGAGCTTTAGATAAGTTTGGCTATAAGGATTTTATACCGATGTTTAAGGCGGAGAAATATGATCCTGATCAGTGGGTGAAGTTATTTAAGGAAGCTGGTGCGAAGTATGTGGTTTCGGCAGCGATTCATCACGATGGTTTTGCGATGTGGGACTCGGAATATATTGCTTATAATTCGATGGATATGGGGCCTGAGCGGGATATCGTGGGTGAGTTTATCGAAGCAGCAGAGAAGCAGGGGATGAAAACGGGGGTTTCGACGCATTATGGGAGGCACTGGTGTTTTTATAATTTTCAGCCTGAATATGATAACTGGGATAGAAAATATGAAGGGCTTTATGGTTATAGACGCAGCGTGAATGATCCTCCTCGAGCAGAAGATGAACAGCGGTGGGAAAATGTTATGCTTGAGTTGATCGATAAATATGAGCCTGACTATATTTTTGTTGATGGTGGGATTGGCGATGGCGAGCGTAAATTTAAGAAGCCCTATTTCAGGCAGCAGTTTTATAATGTTTTAGCTCATTATTATAATTCGGCTGCGAAGCTGAATAAGGAAGTGGTGCTGACCTATAAGAGGGAGTTTTTGGAAACTGATCAGGCAGTCGAAGATTTTGAACGTTCGGGTATGGACCGGATTCGCAGAGAATCGAAATGGCAGACTGATGATAAAATTTCGGTTAATGGCTGGTGCTATGTTGAAGATACGGAATTTTGGCCTACGGATTATTTGATTGGTGCATTGTCGGATATCGTAAGTAAAAATGGGAATTTGCTGTTGAATGTAGGGCCTCGGCCTGACGGGACGCTTCGTGAACAGGAAGTTAAGACATTGAAAGAAATGGGGGCGTGGCTAGATGTTAATGGTGAAGCGATTTATGAAACGGTTCCCTGGAAGACATTTGGCGAAGGTGCTATGGTTAAGATCAGCAATGACGGCAAGGATGGCAAACATAAGCTAGGGCCTGACTGTGTGCGTTTTACCGCAAAAGATGATTGTTTGTATGCTATATGTTTTAGCTGGCCTGAATCGGGTGAGTTTTTGATAAAGACATTGGCCAAAGGTGGCGAGTATGCCCTTGGTGAGATTGAATCGATTGAGATGTTGGGGGTAGATGAAGAGCTTGAGTATGAGATTACAGCGGAAGGTTTGCTGGTGCGATTTCCTGAGGTTAGGCCTTGCGATTATGCTTATGCGTTGAAGATTAGGCAGGGGATTTAATTATTGTGGGTATCGGAAGAAGACTTGATTTAGAGCGGGTCGCTGCCTCTCGCCACTTTTTGTTGGTAAAAGGAAAATGATATGAATAGGCGTAGGTTTTTGAAAACATCGGCAATTGGCATGATTGCGGCTTGTGGCGGAAAGATTTTTGGTCAAGGTGCCAATGCCAAAAGTCCGAATGTGATATTTATATTAGCTGACGATATGGGTATTGGCGATGTTGGTTGTTATAATGATGGGAGTAAGATACCGACGCCTAATTTGGATAAATTGGCTAAGGGTGGGATGATGTTTAAAGATGCCCACACTAATTCTTCTGTTTGTACGCCTACACGGTATGGGATTATGACAGGGCGGTATGCCTGGCGGACTGAAAGGAAAAATGGGGTTACGCAGGGTTTTAGTAAGCCTTTGATTAAAGCTGAGCAGATGACGGTGGCTTCGTTTTTGAAGGGTAAGGGGTATCGCAATGCTTGTATCGGAAAATGGCATTTGGGGATGGATTTTACCAGCAATGATGGCAAGGAAGTTGAGGCATCGACGGGTAAGAATGTTGATTTTAATGTGCCTATAAAAAATGGACCTATTGATGTGGGTTTTGATTATTATTTTGGGATATCGGCGTCTTTGAATATGCCACCCCATGGTTTTGTGGAAAATCGCAAGGTTTTGGGTGATCTTATTTATATGGCTAAGAAAGAGGATGCATCTAAGTTTAATCTGGTCGGGGTAAAGGCTGGCTGGGTGGCGAAAGGTTTTAAGCAGGATGAGGTTTTGGCTACGCTTACGGCTAAGACGATAGATTGGATAAAGGAGCATCGCAAGGCTAATAGTGCCCAACCATTTTTTGTTTATATGCCTTTGAATGCACCGCATGCGCCATTAGTACCTGGCAAAGAATTCGCTGGCAAGAGTGACCTGGATCATAAATATGGTGATTTTTGCATGGAAGTTGATTCGCGGGTGGGGCAGATTATGGCAACGCTTGATGAGTTAGGAATTGCCGATAATACTTTGGTGATATTTACAGCTGACAATGGTTGTTCGCCTATGGTCAAGCTTGATCGATTGCAGAAACAGGGGCATTATCCCGGGTATATTTATCGGGGATTGAAGGGGAGTTTGTGGGATGCTGGTCATCGTGTGCCTTTTATCGCGAGGTGGCCTGATAAAGTTAAAGCTAATAGCAGCTGTGATGATGTTATTTGTGTGACGGATTTGTTAGCGACTTTGGCTGAGATGCAAGGCGAGAGATTGCCCGATGAAGCTGGGCCTGACAGTGTGAGTTTTTATAAGTCATTGCAAGGTGAAGCATTGGCTGATAATGATAAGCGGGGGATTGTGCATCATAGCGATGCTGGAATTTTTTCGATTAGACGGGGGAAATGGAAATTGGTGCTGGATGCCAAGGGCGGGACCCGAAGGAATAATCCTAAGGATAAGCCAATTAAAAATCCCGCGGATTTGCAATTGTTTGATATGGT
Organism: Phycisphaerae bacterium; assembly: GCA_016342495.1. Lineage (GTDB taxonomy): Bacteria > Planctomycetota > Phycisphaerae > Sedimentisphaerales > SM23-30 > JAEIOG01. The sequence goes on along the minus strand of JAEIOG010000112.1, from coordinate 5,372 downwards.
CAAAGATCCATCGGAGACGACTAATGTGCAACATGAGCATCAGGAAGTTGTAATTGAATTAAAGAAGCTATTGGCAGAGTATGTCAATAAGGGGCGAAGCAGGCCCGGGAAGCGTTTGAGTAATGATCCTGTTAAGCATTGGCCGCAGATTGAAGTTATTAAAGAATATTTGGATTGATTATGAATAGACGAAAATTTTTGAAATATAGTGGTATGTTGTCGTTGGCTTTTGTTAGTCCAGTGAAAGCGGCAATGGCTAAAAAGAAGCAGCCTAATGTGATTTTGTTTATGACAGATGATCAGGGCTGGGGTGATGTTGGTTTTAATGGCAATAAGGATATTGTTACGCCTAACCTTGATTCGCTTTGTAAGAAAGGGGCGAGGCTTTATCATTTCTTTTCGGGATGTCCGGTATGTTCGCCTACGCGAGCGACGGTTATGACGGGAAGGCATTATTTTCGTTATGGGATATGGACCGCAAATGATGGAAGGCTGCCCAGGGAGGAATATACTCTACCTCAAGGGCTGAAGGATAAAGGGTATGCGACGGGGCATTTTGGCAAATGGCATTTGGGGTCGCCCCATCCGGACTATACGGGCAAGGGTGGCGGCGGTGAAGTTAAGAAGCTTGCCAGGCCTGAATGGTTTGGCTATGATAAACATTTTGTTACTCATCACGCGGTGAAAACCTGGGATCCATTTGGACCTGATGGCGCTAAAATTGATACGACTGACAATCCTTATTGGGAAGATGGCAAGCGTGTTAGTGAAAAGCTAACCGGTGATGACACGAAAATCATTATGGATCGGGTAATACCATTTATTGAAAAGGCGGCCAAGGCGGATCAGCCTTTCTTTACGGTGATATGGACGCATGCCCCCCATACGCCTCTTGAAGCGGGGCCTGAGTATCGCGCGATGTATGAGAAACGCGGGCTTGATAGCAAGAAAATAAATTATTATGGTTCGATAACGGCGATGGATGATCAGGTTGGCCGTTTAAATAAGAAGCTTGGGGAGTTGGGGCTTTGGGACAATACGATGTTTTGGTATTGTTCGGATAATGGACCAGCTAAGCATATTCGCGATGGTGGTTATGGCAGCACAGATGGGATGAGGGGGCGGAAGGCTTCGTTGTTTAATGGTGGTGTTTGTGTGCCTGGGTTTGTGGTGTGGCCCGGGAATGTAAAAGCTGGGGTGACAATTAAAACGCCCTTGTCGACGCTGGATTATTTACCTACAATTTTTGATGTAGTTGGTATCGAGATGCCAGATGACAGGCCTATAGATGGTGAGAATGTTATTGATGTCATAACAGGTAAGGTTATTGACAGGGCAAAAGCGGTGCCTTTCAGATTTCGGCAAGGTTTGGCTCCGGGTTTGAGTTTGCTAAAGGGGAAGTATCGTTATTATACCAATTTCGATAATGAGCCTGAAGGTGATATGCTCTATGATTTTTTCAATGATCGTAGTGAAGCAAAGAATTTGATTGAAGAGCAGCCTCAGGTTGCAAAAGAAATGCGAAAAGAAGCATTGGAATTTATAGCATCATGTGAGAACAGTTATGCAGGCAATGATTATCCTGAAGGGCACGGTTATGAGCCTTTGGGGAAATTTCATGAAATAAAAAATACGTTATGGGCTCCAGGTGAAAAAAGAGCTAAAGTTAAAAAAGAAAAGACAATAAAAAACAAAAAAGGAAAAAAAGATGAATAAAAAAAATATTACTGTAGCAATTATGCTAATGTTTATTTTTACAGCTGGAGTTTGGGCGGATAGTTCCCCGGCAAGGTTTAAAACTTATAAGCCTACCTGGGAATCGCTTAATCAGCATGATACTCCAGAATGGCTATTGGATGCGAAATTTGGCATTTATGGGCATTGGGGGATTTATTCGATTCCAGCGTTTAAGACAGAATGGTATGGCAGATTAATGTATGACAAACAAACTCGAGGAGAAGATGTCTTTAATCATCATATTAAAAAATATGGCAAGCAGAGTGAGTTTGGCTATGTAGATTTTATTAAAGATTTTACCGCACCGAAGTATGATCCAGATCAATGGGCAGAGTTGATCGCTAAATCTGGGGCGAAGTTTGCGGGCATTACTGTGGTTCATCATGATGGGTATTGTTTGTGGGACAGTAAATTCACCCGTTGGGATTCTAAGGATACTGGCCCGAAGCGGGATTTGTATGGGGAATTGGTTGCATCGTTGCGTAAGACCGATCCGACGATGAAGATATTGACATGCTTCCATCATTTTCGCACTTATGGGTGGTTTTATACCAAAGATGCTGAGCTTTTAGCAAAAGGCAAAAAAGAAGGATGGGATATTTTCGATCCTGAATATGCGGATTTTTATTGGAATCCAGAAACTCAGCCCCGCGATAAATTTATAAAAGAATGGAAAAGTAAAGTAAAAGAGGTTATCGATAATTATCAGCCTGACGTTATCTGGTTCGACGGCGGTGGTTTCCGCAAAGGCGAGAATGAGCCCGATACATTGGAAGTATTGGCCCATTATTATAATACTCAGAAGAAAAAAGGGACGCCTGTTGAAGTTGTGAATAAGAAAAGCAATTTTCATCCTGATTTTGGTTTGCGTAACTTTGAAAAGGGTGGCGACAGGCCTGCGAAAGTAGATTTTGATTGGGCAGATGATTTGAATATTGCAAGCCGGGGGTGGTGCTATACTGAGGATATGAGGTATCGGCCTTCAAATGCGATTATCGATGGGTTTATCGATAGAGTTAGTCGAGGCGGTTGTTTGATGTTATCGATTTCGCCTAAGGGTGACGGTTCGATTCCAGATGAACAGCAGAAGATTTTGCTGGATATGGGCAAATGGCTGGCGGTTAATGGCAAAGGTATCTATGGCACAAGAAAATGGAAAATTGAAACCGAAGGCGAACTCGATAAGATTCTGATTAAAACTGGAAAGAAAACGCTATGGAATTTTGATGGCACATGTGATGCTAATGATGTTCGGTTTACCTGTAAGGGTGATAAGCTTTTCGGATTTATACTTGGTTGGCCTGAAGATGGCAAGGTGGTTATCAAATCACTGGGAACTGATGTCAAGGTTGCAAGTGGCGGCATTGCGGATGTTAAGCTAATGGGTTATGATGGAAAATTGAAATGGTCTCGCAGTAAAGATGGTTTGGCGATTGAGATGCCTGATGAGAAACCTTGTGAGCATGCATTTGGATTTGAGATTATTGTTAAGGGTAAGCTCTTAAATTAATACAGGAATAATAAAATGAAAAATTATAATCGTCGAGAATTTTTGCGAAGTGTCGCAGCAGCTACAGCTGTTGGATGTATGAATAGTTCACTTTTGGCGAATAAGCAAGAGAAACGCCCCAATATAATCTTTTTGTTTAGCGATGATCAGAGTTATAATACTTTGGGCTATACTGGTAATAAACAGGTAAAGACGCCTAATCTGGATAAGCTGGCTGGCGACGGTGTTTATTTTGATCGGCATTATGACACTACCGCGATATGCATGGCAGCGAGAGCATCGGCGATGACGGGGCTTTATGAATATCGCAGTGGTTGCAATTTTACTCATGGGCCTTTGGTGCGTGATATATGGAACAGGTCCTATCCGATAGTTTTGCGTAAGGCGGGGTATCGGACATGCTTTGCCGGTAAATTTGGTTTTGCTGTAACCGATGAGCCTGGTAATTCGGGCTATGGAGGCAATGAAGCGATGCCTATGGATTCATTTGATGTGTGGAAAGGGTGGCCCGGTCAGGGAAGCTATAAAACCGCAGAGAATGAGTTTATTAAGGAATATGCTGAGAAGTATCCGCATTGCACGAGAGCATTGGGAGCGGTAAGTGGCGATTTTATCAAGGATTCGGTGAAAGCGAATAAGCCTTTCTGTTTGTCAGTTAGTTTTAAGGCACCCCATGGCCCTCATAATCCAGACCCGATTTTTGACGAAGTTTATGCTGATACGGTTTGGGAGAAGCCACCAAATTTTGGTGAAGAAGGAGCTAAGCATTTACCTAAGCAAGCCAAAAGCGGTCGGCAGTATATGAAGCTTAATAGGGGCTATAAGCCTGAGAAGTATCAGGAGAGTATGCGAAAGTATCAACAGCAGATTTATGGTGTTGACTATGCTGTGGGGATGATTCGCAAAGAGCTGGAAGCTCAGGGAGTCGCAGAAAATACCATTATTATTTTTAGTTCAGATAATGGTTACAGCTGTGGGGCGCATGATTTAGGAGGCAAGGTTTTGCCTTATGAAGAAGCCAGCAAGGTGCCAATGATTATTTTTGATCCCAGGGATAAGGGAAAGAATAAATCGTCGCGGAGCCTGGCGGTAACAGGCAATATTGATATAATGCCAACTATTCTGGACTATGCTGGATTGGATGTTCCAGACGATATTGATGGCAAGAGTTTGAGACCTTTGATGGCTGATCCTGAAGGAGAAGTTCGTGATGCGATGGCGATTATGAATGTCTGGGGCAATATTCCAACTTATGAAATGGGTGTTGTCAGCGAAGATTATAAGTATCTGTATTGGTTTTTTGGAGCTGAAGGTATGAAACCCGCTCAAGAGCTTTATAATTTAAAAGATGATCCTTATGAAATGCATAATCTTGTGGCTGATGCTAAATACAGTGATAAGTTAGCTGAGATGCAGAAGTTATACGATCGTGAAATCAAACGTTGGCAAGAAAAATGTGTGCAGCGCGAGGAGTATCCAGAGTGTGGCATAATGCTTGATAGGCATGTGGCATGGGAAGAAAAAATGAAGGTTATTCCAGAGAAGCGTCTTGAGCTTTATCGAGATTCTTTGCTGGGCAAGGAAAAGAAGCCTAAAGTTAAGAAGAAGAAATAGGAAAATGCAGAAGGAAAAGGGATCGGTTTTTATTGAACCGATCCTGAGCCGCCACGGTATAAAATTAAATCTTCTTTGCTGTCATAGGCATGGAGACCATAATTAAAGCCTTTGGTTAGAATATAAGTTTTTATTTTTTGGAAGGAATCAAATGACAGATTGTCGCCACTGACAAAAAACATGATAGAGTTGAATTTTTCCAGCGATTCATCAAATTTGGAATCCATCTGGTCGTCGTTGATAATATAGCCCATGTTTTTTGCGGGTTTGACAATTATGCCCTGTCCTTTAGGGGTTATTTTACATTGGCCTGCCAGGGTGGGGTCACCATTTTTGGCGGCTGGGTCAAAACGAAAAGCTTTTTTGTCTTTAATGATGAAGTGACAAAAATTGGAGCTTTTTGGCCGATGTTGATATGGTAAACGAATTTGCTTTGATCAGCGACAATTATTTTTACCATCCGGCGACAATTAGAATTTCCGGATACATATAAATTGGAATAGACTATTTG